>JALSIU010000119.1 GCA_026989715.1 Methylomonas sp. | reverse complement strand
ATAATGTGAGAGAACCGGCCGCTTCCATCACATTATTAATAGGGTTGTCCACATAAACCAAAAGTGGCACATAATCTAAATGATAATGCGTAAAAGTATGTCGTCGTTGCGACAATTTTTTTTGCCTAATAATCGTCACTGCATGCAACAAACTCCACTGCGCCAACTGTTCAACACTCTCTAACTCAGGCACGCTCCAAAGCCCACCCCAAATACCAACAGCCGCCCTTTTCTGTAAAAAGAATTCAGCATTTTTGTTAATGACAATAAGCAATACACTGCTCTTAACAGGTACTTTCTTACCAACTTTGGGCGTGGGTAATTCATGCACTATCTGCTGTGACAATGCTTGGCATTGTGCGGACAATGGACACTCAAGACACTTTGGCTTACTACGCGTACATAAGGTAGCCCCTAAATCCATCATTGCCTGCGTATAATCAGCAACACGCGTTGCCGGCGTATACATTGTGCTCAACTCCCATAGTGCCTGATTGACCTCACGCCCGCCCGTCCAGCCTCTCAGTGCATGGAAACGCGCCAACACTCTACGCACATTACCATCCAAAATAGGCGCGCGGATAGAAAATGCAAGACTTAAAATAGCGCCGGCCGTAGACCGCCCTACCCCAGGCAAGGCTTGCAAAGCCTCTAAAGAATCAGGAAACACTCCTGCCTTAACAATTATGACTGCTGCTTTATGTAAGTTACGCGCACGCGCATAATAACCGAGGCCTGCCCACAAGCTAAGTACCTCATCTAAAGGTGCTTTAGCCAACGCTTCAACATCAGGAAACCGCGCTATAAATTGATTAAAATAAGGAATGACGGTAATAACCTGCGTTTGCTGTAACATAACCTCCGAAACCCAAACACGATAAGCCGTTACCGGGTGCTGCCAAGGCAAATCTTTACGCCCGAACCGGTCAAACCAGTGCAGTAACTGCAACTGAAAATCAACCGGCGGTATAACGCTCTTCAACTTACCTTGCATTATACACTTAGCTTTGCCAACATAATTAGCATCACTTTCCATTCCATCACACACTTTAAAAAAAGCTTTTTAACAATTCATTTACGGCCTTACCAGCACCTTTACCCAAAGCCTTATCAATCTCCTGCTCACCTTTATTAATTAATTTTTCGACTTTTTGTTTTTCTTTATCCGTCATCATCGCCATAACATCCACGCTATAAGTTGGTTGCGAAATAGTGCCTCTAAAATTAATCGCAATAGGGCGACCCTTTATTTTAATGTCCTTGCCGGCAGCCTGTTTAATTTTTGCCTGAACCTTATAATCTATTGCCTCATTAACCAAGTTCACCGTACCAGCACCTTTTATGGCAACGGTAGAAGACTCTGCCAATAAATCATTATTGCGTACCAGCCCTTTATTAATGTTAGCCGTCCCTTCAATAATAGAAAAAACAGTTTGTTCTTGCGCATAACTCTGTTGCATACGCTTGCCCTCTACAGCTAACTTACCCAAATCAATCATTTCTTGTATATTAAAACCTAAAATAGCTGATTTTTTTAATTCAAAGGCCACATTTCCACCTAACGAGGCTTTAATGGCCGGCACGGTATTGCCACGCATGGCTAATTTAGCCGAAATATTTGCTACCCCTGTGACTTGTGCCGGTGCATCAGGTTGCATATCTTTTAATAAAGGCTCTAACTGCACATTATTTATTTTTTCATTAAGCGTAATCGTCGGTGTCTTATGACGCGCATTCACTTGAATTTGTCCTTGGTAACGACCACCATATAAGTGCTTAATGCTTTGTTTAGTACGCACTACCCCCTGCTTTGCGTGTATATTGAAACTAAACTTTGCCATTTTTAACTTAGCAACTTGTAATTTATCAATATTTAAATCACCCGTAACATTTAAATTTCTGACCGTTTGCACAGGAATTAATGTTGTTGCCGCAGCAACCGCTGTTGCAGGTGTTGCCGCAGGTGCAGGCTTTGCTTTAGCAGAGGCTTTTTTCGGAGCCGCATAGCGGTCAACATTAAGCGTATCAATTGCCAAATTAAACACGACCGCAGCTTGTTTAAACTGCTTCACATGCACATAGCCTTTTATCAGCGTATCATCCAAGTTTATTTGCAGATTATCTAAGGCCACAGTATCTGCCGTTCCTTTCAATTTAAACGTCATCGCCAACTTTTGTAAAACACTCGCATCAGCTGTTACCGGCACCTCCATTTTTAATTGCCGCATCAGTTTTTTAGGATTAAACTCAAGCACGCGTAAATTCCCTGTATATTGCGGTACTGTATTTAACTGCGCCACATTAATATGACCTGCCAAACTCACCGTATTAGTATTCAACTGCAAATCGGTCAATGCCAAAGTCTGTTGTTGCAAATCAAGAACAAGCTCAAATAAAATCTGCGCGTCAAAAACGCCTCCCGGAATGGTTGCACCCTGTGTTTTAGAACTAATATGCAACTGATTTAACCGGATATGCTGTATTGCCTGATCCACAATAAGTCCGGTAGACAAAGAAAACTTTTCGTTTATTTCAGGGTTTGCATTTTCCAACAAAAAAGACATATCAATTGCCACAGGCTCATCAAATGCGAGCGCACCCGTGGTTAAATTAAAATCCTTAATGATCACTCCCTGCTCAGCCTGCTGATCAGCCCAACTTATCAAAGCATCTTCTATCGTTAAGCCGCCAATTGCCAATGCAGCCAGCGCGGGCGCGGCATCAGTACCTTCCTTATCAGGTGAGGTTTGCTCTTCGGGCGGAGGCGCATTTTTAGCTTGTGTCAAATCATCCCAATTGCTCACACCCTGTTTATTTTTTTCTAAATTTAACTGCAAGCCTTTTAGCACAACAGTACTGACCTCAACTTCTTTAGAAATCAAAGGTAATAATTTAACTTTAATATCACTTGCACCAATTACCGCAAACGGTTTTGCAGAAAAGCCTTCCGCATTGCTCAGGCTTATTTTACCTGTCGAAACCCCCAACCATGGAAAAACCGACAGTTGCAAATCTCCCTCTATTGTCAGTGTCCGCCCTGTCGCCTTCTTAACAGCCGCCTCCATTTCAGGCTTATAATCATTAACATCCACAACAAACGGAATAATAATCACGACAGCAATGATAAGCACCAATACTATCGAAATACCTTTAACTAACTTACCCATCCTGATCTCCTTAAAACAAGCAATATTAAAATAATAATTCTACTAGAATTCCCAAAAGTGTATGATAAAAAATAGCCAAACACTATCAAATTACGTTAAAGTGTATACAAAACAAGCACACGCCAAACTTACCTTAATTTAGCCGGTAAATTTGACATGACAAACATAGGAAAAGGTAATGTTAATTTTAATTAAACTAACCGTTATTACCGTAATGGTTATATTCTTTCAGACTGGTAAAAATAATGGAGAAAATGGCTTTAAATGGGCTATTATCGGCTTAATTGGCTATGTTTTAGGCTTCGCGCTTGCCATGACCGTCATCGGTGAAACCTTTATTGCCATTGCAACCGCCTGCATCACTGTTTATGTCACTAGAAAACAACTGATAAAAATGAGCATCAACAGACAAAGCTTAAACTAAAGCAGCGACCTTCGAGTTAAACCGCCATAAAATTTACGCATAAAAAAAGCGGACTACAAGAGCCCGCTTTTAATTAAGGCCATTTTAATAAAAATAGCCTCAAGAGCAATACTGCAAACTTACAGCTTATCAGCATTACCACTCAAATACTCAGCCACACCCTCAGGCGTTGCATTCATACCGGCATCACCTTTATTCCAGCCGGCAGGACATACTTCGCCATGCTCTTCGTGGAATTGCAAGGCATCAACCATGCGCAACATATCATCAATATT
>JALSIU010000118.1 GCA_026989715.1 Methylomonas sp. | reverse complement strand
AATCGGTAGCATAGGATAAACACAAGGTGTGGCGACCGATAATAAACCGGCAAGAAACATAAGTGAAAATAACAATAAGGTATTATTTTCATTATCATGAAACACAGCCAGCAACTGTTCCATCCAGCTTAAATCTTCCTCCTCTTGCAACGCAGTATCCGCTACAGAACTCTGCATTTGCATCAACGCAATATTAGGTAAATTAAGTGCTAGTGCAGCAGTTTTTGGGCGAAAGCAAACATTACTCACTTCATCACATAATTGATAACGCAACATAATCGTTTCAGTATCGCCAATAGATAGCGGCCGCCCTGCTAACCGATCCAATGTGAAGTTAATATGCCCAGTCCCTCTTAAAACGGTTGCTTGCACCTCTTCATCAAATTCCCCAGCTGGTAATGCGAAAGAAGTGACCACCAATCCTTTATTTTCAAGAAGATTTTTAGGATCCAAAGTAACAGGAATATAAGCGTCCTCAACCCCTTTATCTAAGTACGCATGATAATGCGCAGGGGGGGTTAGGGTAATTTGATATTGCGCTGGCCATTGTTGAGGGTTGAGAGTTCGTATCTCAACTTGCGCTTCACCTCGTGCCCAAGCAAAAGAAATGCTCAATATAAAGAGCAAACAACATCTATAAATGAATGTATTATTCATGGTAAACACCTTATATTTAATGAGGTTAATTTTTTAAAATTCTATTATGACTTTGCATAACTAATACCTTCCAGTATGGCTTATGCAAATAACAACGACTGCCAACAAAATATTCTATAAAGTTCGATAAATCTCACCATCATTTTGACAACAGAAAAAATCTAACTGATTTTCTTGCAACCAAGCTAAACCTTGCTCACCTTTTAGCATTGCCAGTGTTGCCAAACTACCGGCAACCACACAATGCTCGCTCACAATACTGACTGCCCGTAACCCACTGACGGGTTTACCTGTTTTTGGATTCAAAATATGGCTGTAACGCACGCCATCAATTAATTGAAACCGCTCGTAATCGCCACTACTCGCCAATGCACCAGATTTTAAATTAAGCGATACAATCACCTGATCAGGCTGCCGAGGGTCACGGATGGACACTGGCCAGCCTTGTCCATCCGGCTGTGCACCAATAATCTTAACATCCCCGCCCAACTCAACCACACCGGAATGAATCTCCAGATTACGCAATAATTGAGCCACGCTGTCTGCCGCATATTCTTTTACAATCCCACCAAAATCCAACTGCATACCTACAAGTGGCAAGGTAATACTATGCTCAGTCCATTGCACTTTCTCCCAGCCAATTAAGGGCAATACTCGATCAAGCTCTGCTGCACTAGGGAGCGTGGTTTTTTCTAACGACCACAGTTGCCGTAAAACACCTGAGGTGACATCAAATAAACCCTCACTATCTTGATAACACTGATCGGCATACGCTAATAAAGCGGCTGTTTCAAGGTCAATAGGAATGGCTTTACCCAATCCGGCACTACGATTAATCCGACTAATCAAGCTATCGCTTAAATAACGCGAATAACGTTGCTCCAATCGCGCTAAACACCGATTAACTTGCTGTTTTGCCAAATCAATTTGTCGCTGACTGCTTGCATAAAACTGAATATGGCAAGGTGAACCCATCGCCTGAAAAGCAAAATTCACGACTTGCCATTTTTTTTGCATCAATCCTGCCTAAAATTTAACATTGACAGAGGCGGTCACCATATAAAAGCTAAAATTATCAAAGCTGCCCTGGTTATTGCCACCAATCTGATAACTGGCCTTTCGGTCAAAATAATCAAAGGCCGCTTGTAGTTTAATATCTTTTACAAAACCATTGAGTTGAAAAGATTTCATTATCTTAACCCCGCCCCCTAAAGTACCAAAGCCAGCTAAACGATAATCACTCGAATGTACGCTACCTACATTTTGAGTATTAAAAACGGACTGATAAAAGTCCGCTTGGTTTTGTGTGTAATAGCGAAAACGCGGCATAATGATCCACTCATCCACTATAGGCTGCTGCCATTGCAACTCAACCATATGTGCCTGTATGCCCCAATCATCAATATAAAAACGATAATCTGCATGCAATGCCGCATCATTTAAATCTTGAAAATGACGCGCATAACGAGTCAACCATCCCCACTGAAACTTTTTACCAGGACGCGCATCTGACTGTACGCCACCGCCTTCAACAAAAACAAGTTTGTAAGGATCAGATAAAAAACCATTCTGATAAGAAAAGGTCATATTGCTTTGCACTAGACTATGTTTATCAAGAATTTGCGTCACCCCCAGCAAATATTGCTGACTGGTTTTACTTTTCGTATAGTTATAGCCCGTAGGTGACACCTCATCAAAAGCCACTGAAGCCGAAATATTCAAGGTCGTAAGCTTTTTATTCAAATCCCAACTTAGTCCCGTATTAAAGTGACCAGATTGGTAATCATTTTCACTCGACACTCCTCCCCCAAAATTAAGCGTCACGTCTTCCAACGCATAACTTAATGAAGCCACACCAGCATAGCGTTGCTCAGTAATCGATGCACCGCTTAAAATCTGTTTCACTTGCCCATTTTGATCTTTCATATTAAACATCGGTGAAGCACCCGACATCGTATCACTGACAAAATCGACGGCAAGTGTAAAGGCTTTGCCAATCGGTGCGGAGGCCGATACATTAACAATATCAACCGACATACGCTGATTACTTTCTGCATAATGCCCATACAAAATATCAGCATTATAAGTTTCTTCTGCCCTTCCAGCGTGTGCATCTTGCATTAAACCAGGCAAAGCGAGCGCAGCAAGGCTTAAACTATTTATAATATTTTTACTCATGCTCAAACTCTCACTCTAATTACAGCCACAACCGCCGCCACCGCCACCATATCCACCTGATGCCGCCTCTTTACTAAAAAAAGTATGCTGCCGTAATGCTGCTTCTTGAGCATCAACCTCTAGCGCCATTTGAGGTAAAGCAAGATTACCTCTTTGCCAAGGTTTTACCGGAGTACAAGCACTTAAAATGACTAACATATAAGTTAGGCCGACCAGTCTAAAAAATATTTTCATTATTTCTCTGCAAGTAAATGCTTAACCGTTGTTTCAATATCCGCAATATCCGCTTTAGCAAAGCCGTTATGAATATGGCGAATAACCCCTTTTTTATCAATAATAAAAGATGTCGGCATGGTTTCAATACCATAACGGTCTGCCCACTGCCCCTCTGCATCACGCAAAATATCAAAACTGGCCGGGTAAGTTTTTAGAAATCTATGTGCTGCTTTTGGATTCTCATCCATATTAACCGCTACAATCATAAAGCCTTGATCTTTATACTGGCGATACAATGTTTCTAACAAGGGAAAAGAGGTGCGACAAGGTGCGCACCACGAAGCCCAAAAATCCAAATAAATAACTTTGCCTCGATATTGACTCAAATTCGTCATCTGCTGTGCAGAGGATAAAGACGGCAGAGAAAAATCGGGGGCAACTTCTCCCTTCTCTAAAGCCTGTGCAGAAGAAGTGCTAAGCCCCAAAGTAAAAGCAATAGCCAGTGCATTTGCATGTAAAAATTTCATCATAAACCTTATAAAGTTGCGTGAAAAAATAATTCTAATTATTGTTCAGTTAGCTGAGGTAGGAAAAAAATATCATTACTGAGGATTCTTCACATAATCGGCAATTGCCTGTAATTCACTATCCGTTAGAAAATTTAAATATCCCATGCCACCTTTATTTCTATTAATTGCAGAACGCGTCTGATTAGGGTCAACAGCCAGACGAATACCATTTATACCTTGCATAGGGTTAGCACCGTGACATGCTACACAATTTACAACATAAAGATCCTTACCATTGCTTGTCACAACATCATGATAACCGTCACGATCTGAA
>JALSIU010000117.1 GCA_026989715.1 Methylomonas sp. | reverse complement strand
TGGCATTGCAACAGCTCTCATTGCTGGTTTACCTGACATTGTATTTGATAATAGTGGCGTTGCTTTACCTGAAAACTTTAATGATATTCTGCCGCGACTTTTTCATGGGATTATAGCAAAAATATTGTTTGCAATGATTTTCTTGCACGTGCTGGGCGCTTTGTACCATCAGTTTGTTCGTAAAGACAGCCTCTTGTCACGTATGTGGTTTGGAAAATAATGTATTAAAAAATATGTCGGTGATACAAGGTCACAGCCCAGACAAATTAAAAAAGATGATCAAGCTATCAAAATACGAAAAATGGCGTGGTTATGACGCTTGGCTACCGATAAATATAGAGAGGATATGGGCGTATTTACATATGGGGACATGATAAATCACATATAAATTAGTACTACACAAAGTGCTGTACAAACTATTACAAATAATTAATAAATGGAGAATAAAATGAAATTTAATAAAACACTGGCTGTATTAACAATGGCAGCTTTATTTACAACTATATTGTTATTGCAAACGAACCTGTTTGGGATGGTAATAAAGTTGTTCTAACATCAGAAAAATTGGCGGAGGGTGTATTTGCTTATTACCCAGAAGGCGCTACAAAAATGCAGGAAGAAGGTAAACCTGTCGCTACCAGTGGTGGCTTTATCGTGGGCGACAAGGGTGTATTGATCATTGATACAATGCTAAATAAGCGCTTAAACCAGCAGGTGCAGGATATTGTTAAAAATAAAGTCGGTAAGCATATTCAGTACGCTGTTAATACCAGCGCCCATGGTGATCATTCTTATGGAAATATGTATCTGCCGAAAGAAACAATTATCACTCAACATAGCAATACTCAGAAATATGTGAGTAAAAACTTTAAGGCTGATACTGAGTTTATGATGCAAAACTTTGGTAAAGGTCGCGGGATTGAGGAAATCATTCCACATACGGGAGATATTCTTGTAGAAGCAAATGGAAAAATTAAAATAGATCTTGGTGGCAAGTTTGTTGAAATCATTGACTTTGGTTTTGCCCAAACTGGTGGTGATTTATTCATTTGGGAGCCAGAATCAAAAGTCCTATGGGCAGGAAACGCTATTGTAGCGCCAAAACCCGCGCTGACATGGTTGTTGGATGGGCACTTAGTTGAAACATTAGCCACACTAACAAAAGTTTATGACTTCTTACCTAAAGACGCGCGTGTAGTACCGGGTCATGGCTCAGTGATGGGTAAAGAAGATATTAAGTGGCATATTGATTACCTTGCAACGGTTAAAAAACAAGTACAAGCAGCTATTGATGATGGTTTAACACTGGAGCAAACAGTCAAGAAAGTGACAATGCCAGAGTTTGGTGGTTATGCGCTATTTGGCTGGGTACATCCTAGTTTGAATATCCCAGCAGCTTATAAAGATCTAAGTAAATGATAAAAATATGGCTACAATGCAAAGGTCTCGATCATTAAATTGAAAGGAAAAAAATGAATAAAATTATTCGTCCCATGCTGGCTCGAAATAGAGAAGATAGTCACCGAGCAGCAACAGAGCTTGAATTACTTTTCGACTTGGTATTTGTTATTGCGATTGCATTAGCCGCGGTTGGTTTACATCACTCCATTGCAGAAGGTCATTATGCTGATGGCATTGTGAAATTCATGCTCGCTTTCTTTGCGTTATGGTGGCCTTGGATGCACCTGACATGGTTTGCATCTGGTTTTGACAATGATGATACCAGTTATCGCTTATCCGTTATGGTGATGATGTTTGGGGTTATTTTAATAGCTGGAAATTTACCCGCCTTTTTTGATTCGTTTGAGATTGGCCTTACGGCCGTTGGATATATTACCTTGCGGATACCTTATATTTTCTTATGGTTTCGCGCGGGCAAAGACAACCCTGACTATAAGATTACTGCTCAACGCTATGTTTGGGGGCTAATACTATTACAGTGTTTTTAGGTAGTGCTGGCATTCTTCATTCCATTTGGTGAAATTATATTCTTCGTGCTATTTGGAATCGGTGCAATCGCTGAACTCTTAGTGCCTGTTTATGCCAGTAAAGCAAAAAAAATACCATTTCATAAACATCACATTATTGAACGTGTTGGACTTTTGAATATTATTGTTTTGGGTGAGGTTTTGTTAAGCGCTGCATTGGCTATTCAAGCGATGCAAAAAATGGTGGACATTGGTCGGTAGAACTCACTTTTGTTGCTATATCAGCGACCATCGTTCCCTTTATGTTGTGGTGGCTGTATTTTAATGAAGATGAGAATCTTACCTCAGATGAAATTGGTCATGTTTTCTTTTGGTCATATGCACACTTCTTTATTTTTGCCTCCGCCGCCGCGTTAGGTGCAGGTTATGCCGCATTGATTGATGCTTTGGGTGATCACGGACATGGTAGCGCTGATTCTGCTCGTTGGGCAATTAGTTTGGCGGTTGCCATCTATGTATTTACCGTATGGCTTATTCGTGATAGGCATATCTTAAAGCCATCTCAGGCTTTTCAATTAGTGATCTTTGCGGTACTCATTGCTTTAACGCCACTATTACCTCTGTTTCAATTACCAGCTTTAACACTCTTACTTGTCATACTGCTTACTTTGAGACTAAGGCACACTAGCTTACCTCTACCACAAAATACTTAAAGGAAACCAATCAAATGACTCAACCTATTATCGCTGATAACAAGCCCGCTAACGTCAATCTCACCAAGGGCGAGGAATATTATTTCTGTGCTTGTGGGCGCTCAAAAAACCAACCGTTTTGTGATGGGTCACACGCAGGAACAACGATCACTCCCAAGGTATTTACAGCAGAAGAGGATGGAGATGCTTATTTATGTATGTGTAAACAAAGTGGCAATTTACCTTTTTGTGATGGCACACATAAGAACTTTAGTGATGAACAGGTGGGTCAGGAGAATAAAGAAAGCTCGGCGGTAGAATTAAATTTAAAACCATCAGGTTCTGATCTGCCCGTTGCGGTTGCTACACCAGAAGAACCAACAGTTGCCTTTATTCATCAGTTAGCCAAAGAAGGATTGTCAAAACTTGGGCACCACGGCCCAATGACCTCTATGGGAGTGCCTCGAAATGAACTGCCACATTGGGATGATTTACAAATCATGGCGGCTCAAATGGCGACTAAGCCATTATTGGAAGATGTTAATGTTGCAACAGAGTTAGTCATTGGTCCAGAGGCTAAGAAGCCTCTAAGGTTAAAAATACCCCTGTTTGTTTCTGATATGAGTTTCGGCGCATTATCAGAGGAGGCAAAAATCGCTTTAGCCAAAGGCGCTGACCTAGCGGGCACGGGTATTTGTTCTGGAGAGGGCGGGATGCTGCCCGAAGAGCAGGAAGCTAATTCACGCTATTTTTACGAGTATGCGAGTGCAGGTTTTGGCTACAAAGAAGAGCTATTAAAAAATGTGCAGGCTTTCCACTTTAAGGGCGGGCAAGGTGCCAAAACAGGAACAGGAGGACATTTACCGGGCAATAAAAATAAAGGAAAAATATCACAGGTTAGAAATTTACCCGAAGGCACACCAGCTATCTCTCCCCCTACATTTAAAAACCTTTCATCTGTATCTGAATTTAAGGACTTTGCAGACCGCGTGAGGGAAGTTACAGGGGGGGATACCAATTGGCTTTAAATTGAGCGCAAATCATATTGAGGAAGATATTCAATTTGCATTGGATGCGAGTGCGGATTATATAATATTAGACGGTCGTGGCGGTGGCACAGGCGCCGCACCTGAAATGTTTAGAGATCATATTAGCGTGCCAACAATTCCAGCTTTAGCACGCGCACGTGACTATCTTGATAAGCAAGGTGCGAGTGGTCGGGTAACGCTTATTATTACGGGTGGCTTGCGTGTCCCGATTGATTTTGTAAAAGCGCTTGCGT
>JALSIU010000116.1 GCA_026989715.1 Methylomonas sp. | reverse complement strand
GCCTCGACACTACTAAGCATGACTGCAATAACGCTGGCAGTGATGCAGGATACCAATAAAATATCAAAGTATTTTCCTGCCGGTGATTCCGCACCAAAAATAATATCATTGAGTGCTTCTCGCCATGGGGATAAGGGCGATCCGTCATTATAATGGGCTTTGGTCTTATTATTATATTTGCTGGGTCGTGTATTGGTTTTGGTCATAAAGCTAGAGGGTAAGTGCGTATATGCTTTGTGCGAATTGATGAGGTGTATTTTATCCTCGCGCCTTAGTTGCTATCAAACTATAATATGCTATCTTATTGCTCCTTATTTTATCGTGCCCATTTTTTTAAAAAAATGAGCGGAATCTAATCTTTGCTTACTGTAATTAAATGTCAACACCTGAAAACCTTCCTGCTACGAATTTTATTCGTCAAATTATCAAAAATGATTTGGCGGATAAAAAACATCATAAAATTGTAACGCGTTTTCCTCCCGAGCCTAATGGTTTTTTACATATAGGTCATGCTAAATCAATCTGTCTAAATTTTGGGGTTGCTGCTGAAAATCAGGGAATCTGTCATTTACGTTTTGACGATACAAACCCTGAAAAAGAAAGCGAAGAATATGCGCAAGCGATTGCGCGGGATGTGCGTTGGCTCGGTTTTGAATGGGCAGAGCTAAAGTATTCTTCAGATTATTTTACTCAGCTATATGCCTTTGCCGTGCAACTTATCGAGAAGGGCTTAGCTTATGTTGATAGTTTGAATGCTGAGCAAATCCGCGAATACAGAGGCTCTTTAACTGAGCCGGGTAGAGAAAGTCCTGACCGTAATCGTAGCATTGCCGATAATTTAGACTTATTTGCCCGTATGCGCGATGGTGAATTTGCTGATGGGCAGTATGTTTTGCGTGCTAAAATTGATATGGCTTCTGCTAATATCAATATGCGTGACCCGACCTTATATCGTATTCGGCGTGTGCATCACCAACGCACGGGCGATGATTGGTGCTTATATCCTATGTATGACTATACGCACTGTATTTCCGATGCATTGGAAGGGATTACGCATTCATTATGCACTTTAGAATTTGAAGACCATCGCCCTTTATATGACTGGGTTTTAGATAATATCGACATTGCATGTCATCCGCAACAAATTGAATTTGCACGCTTAGTCTTAGAATATACGATTGTTAGTAAACGTAAATTAAATCAACTGGTTGTTGAGCAACACGTTAGTGGCTGGGATGATCCACGTATGCCTACGCTAGCCGGTTTACGTCGTGCGGGATATACGCCTGCCGCTATTCGTGAATTTTGTGAGCGTATTGGTGTGACCAAAAAAGACTCATCCATTGAAATGGCAGTACTGGAAAACTGTATTCGTGATGACTTAAATAATACCGCAGCACGCGCAATGGCTGTTTTAGAACCACTGAAGGTCGTGATAGAAAATTATCCCGATGACCAGGTTGAAGAATTAGAGGCCAGTAATCACCCGCAAAATGAAGCAATGGGTAAACGTAAAGTACCTTTTTCTAAAGTTGTTTATATTGAACAAGATGACTTTGCGGAAGTGCCACCGCCTAAATTTAAGCGTTTAATTACAGGCGGAGAAGTGCGTTTGCGCGGTGCTTATGTCATAAAATGTCATGCGGTCATTAAAAATGAGCAAGGTAAAATCACTGAGCTCCGTTGCACTTATGATGCTGATACGCTGGGCAAAAAGCCGGAAGGCCGTAAAGTAAAAGGTGTGATTCACTGGGTCTCGGCCACACATGCTTTAAATGCTGAAGTACGTTTGTATGATCGTTTATTTAATGTGCCTAACCCGGGGGCAGAAGAAGATTTTTGCGCAGTTTTAAACCCTAATTCTTTACAAATTTTGACGGATGCTAAGATAGAGGCGAGTCTTGCGACGGCAGAACCCGGCAGTCGTTTTCAGTTTGAGCGTGTAGGGTATTTTTGTTTAGATACTGAAGATAGTCATGCAGGTAAATTAGTTTTTAATCGCACTGTGACACTGCGTGATACTTGGGCATAGATTTAAGAATTAAGATAAGGTTGTTATTATGATGTATGGGTTGCTGGTGTTAATTGTTGTGTTGTCATTTTGGCTTTTTAAAAGAAATAGACAAGACCCTGCGCGTAAAGCACAGGCCTATCGAAAGGAAACGCCAGCACCTTTGAGTAAAGCACAAATACAGCTTATTCGAGATTCATGGCAACGTGTGATTCCTATGCGAGTGAAAGCTGCTGAATTATTTTATGCGCGTTTATTTGAATTGGATCCGGCTGTGAAGCCTTTATTTCGAGGCAAATTAGATTTTCAAGGCGATAAATTAATGACAACCTTAAATGTTGTGGTTGATTCCTTAGAAAACTTAGCTGAGATTGAAGCGATGCTACAGGCAATGGGTAAGCGTCATATCATTTATGGCGTGCAAGCCGCGCATTATGAAACGGTTGGTGCGGCATTGTTATGGGTATTGGAGCAAGGCTTGCAAGAGCATTTTACCCCAGAAGTGGAAGAGGCTTGGAGCATTGCTTATGGGTTAGTGGCCAATATCATGAAAGAATCGGCTTATGCTGAAGAGGCGTAAACTTGGTAGTACATTAAATCTTCCATTTTGTTTTCTAAAAGGCTTTATTTTTTTGCCTTCCACGTAATCTATGTTGTTCTGAGTTAAATAGGGTGAAAATGGATATTCTCACCCTATCTTGGCATTTAATTTTAGTTAAAAGTAGTGCCTGGTGTGCCTGGTAAAGTTGGCATTTTTTGTTTAGGGAATTTACCTGTGAGTGCATTTAAGAAAGCAACAATATCGGCAGTATCTTCATCAGATAAATCTATTCCTAACTGGACGGTTGCCATGACTTTTACTGCTTTTTCTAAGGTTGCAACAGAACCGTTATGGAAATAAGGGGCTGTTAGAGCAACATTGCGTAAGGTAGGCACTTTAAAGTAATTTTCATCACCACTTTTGCCGGTGACTTCAAAAAGTCCTTTATCATCACTTAAGCTGTATTGTTTTTCTAAGTAAGCATTGTCAATCAGTGGGAATTTTCGGAAAGTGCCTGCGCCATTAAAAGCCGGACCACTATGGCAATTTACACAACCGATTTCTATTGCTTTTTTGAGGCCGCGTTGTTGTTGATCCGTCAGTGCATATTTATTGCCTTTGGCGTATTTATCATAAGGGCTATTTGGCGTAATCAGTGTTCTTTCGTATGCTGCAATGGCTTTTGTTGCGGTGTCTTTTGAAATGGAGTTGACACCGAAGGCGCGAGTGAATAATTTCTGATAGCCTTTAATGGATTGTAAACGTGCAACAACGTCATCCCAGCTTTTCATGCCCATTTCAATTGGATTGGTAACAGGGCCTGCGGCTTGCTCTTCAAGGCTGGCGGCACGACCATCCCAAAATTGTACGGCGTTAAATGCTGCATTCCAGACGGTTGGCGCACTACGCCCCCCTGTTTGGCCGTTAACGCCCATTGAATTAGGGCGGTTATCTTCACCGCCTAACATTGTGTTATGGCATGAAGCACAGGAAACGGTGCCGGTAGAAGAGAGTCTAGGGTCATGGAATAAAATACGACCTAATTCTACTTTAGCGGCCGTTGTTGGGTTGTCAGCAGGTGCCGGAGCTTTTTTAGGCAGCACATCAAGAGCAGATACAGCGGTTGCTGACCCTGCTAAGATGATGACAGAAACGATAGAGCGAATTTTTGACATAGCAATCTCCAAATTATTATAGTTTTTTGAGGCTAAATAATACCACAGTTATATCGATTGGGTATGATTGCGATAGCGGTGATTTAGGGAAATAAAAAAGGGTATATTGATGATTTATCGCATTGCAATATAGAGGGCTTGGTTTTTAAAAATATAAATGCTTTACCCTAAATGTAGG
>JALSIU010000115.1 GCA_026989715.1 Methylomonas sp. | reverse complement strand
ATTCAGGGCATGACCTATAGGATATTATTATGTTAAGACTTTTTGCAAAAACCTTCAAAACAGGTGTGGTAACAGAACGTATTAAACGTCCTCACGCTGATGAACTAGAAGCACTCGGTATTGCAGCCAAACGCCATATTGATCAATATTTTTCAGGTAGCATTGCGATTCGCGCGGTCGATGCAGGCTCTTGCAATGGTTGCGAATTGGAAATTCATGCTTTAAACAACCCTATTTATGATGTTGAACGTTATGGTATCCACTTTGTCGCCTCGCCACGACATGCAGATGTATTATTAGTGACCGGCCCCGTATCACGACATATGCAAACTGCATTGCTACGTACTTATGAGGCGACACCCCATCCCAAATGGGTCATTGCAGTAGGTGACTGCGCGGTTTGCGGCGGTGAATTTGGTGTGTCTTATGCCAGTTGCGGCGCAGTGTCTAATGTGATTCCTGTTGACCTAACTATTTCCGGTTGTCCTCCTACGCCGGAAACGCTGGTAAAAGGTTTGCTCAGTTTAATGCAAGCCTAGCCAACCTTTTGCAACGGCTTAGCTTGCAGTGACATAATCTTAATGACCGATGGTGTTATCTAAAAGAATAGACAACACCATCAGGAATACGCCTGCCATATTTTTTATATGGCGTTAGAAAAGTTACCAATTGTTATTACCGGCACAATCTGTTTTTGCCCCTAACTCATTAATACAAAAAGTTTTTAGAGCACTATCAACAGGATTCGCTTTTACCTTAAAAGTCGTTTTAGTCGCTGTCACAATGCTTAAATCATAGGTTTTCGTCCCCCCATCGACTGGCACTTGATTTGCATAAATCCAAGGACTACCTGTATTAGCAGGGGTCGCTTGCGTTCCTGCCGCCCCCTGATAGCTCATCCCCTCAAAATAATGCTGACTCATGGCATTAGCAAAAGATACTAACGCCGCTTTTGCCTCCGACTCTTTAGTTTGCCTAATTTGCGCCTGATATGACGGGTAAGCAATCGATGCTAAAATCCCCACAATAGCAACTGCAATCATTAACTCAATCAGTGTAAAGCCCTGTTGACCAATCTTCATCATAATATTTTTCCATTAATTTACGTTTGCTATAATAAGCACGTTGATAGCGCCGATAATTTGGGACGAGTTTATACGCTCTGCGAAAATGTTTTAAGGCCTCAGCTTGTTTATTCAACTGCTCACACGCTTTTGCAAGCCAATAATGGCCATACGCTCGCTCTTTTTTCTCTAACGCCTTATTTTCTACGATTTGTAAGGCCAGTTCATAAGCCTGATTTGCATACGCATAAACCTTATCCGGACGCTGTAATTGGTGATAACTTTTTGCCAATGAAATAAGCGTCGATAAGCTCTCCGGGTTTTCTTGGTAGCGTGCCAATGCAATGGCAATCGCTTTATCCAATATCTCATCCGCTTTTGCGTATTCATCTAATAATAAATACTGCTTTCTTATACGCCGTAATATAACAGTATTATTGGGTTTTAAATCGCCATATAAGGTCAATACATCAATAACCGCTTGATGGTGGTCATAACGCGCATAACGATCTGCAAATTTCTTATAGCCATTTGCCAAACGATGTGTCACCGCTTTTTTTTGTGCCGGGTTACGCAATAATAGCTCTGTAGTCGTAAAAGCGGTGATAAAAACAAAAAGTGTTATGGCGATAAAAATGCTCAGTGCCTTAAATTGCCAGCGAGAATGCGTTGTTAACCAAAAATAGATTGCAGTAAAGCTCATGGCCATAGCCACTAATAATTCGGCCACTTCCGCTTCATTAAAGGAAAAAAATTCCAATTCAAAAATACCCGCGGCAACAAAAGCAGGCATTAACCCCAAAGGCGGCGCAAAACAGCCCCATTTATCAAACCATTGCGCTAAATGCCAGTTTCTTGCCAACATAATAGGAAAGATAACACCATATCCGAACATTCCCAGTGCAATCAGATACGTTAAAGCAGTTTTTGTCCAACTTTCGACAGGGCCTGTCAATAAATTATGTAAATTAGCCTCATTTTGATAACTGTGTTCTTCAAAAAAATCTGGCGTATCAAACCCAATTAAACGCTGTCCCCAAGAGATTTCCTCCATACAGGTATATAAAGCCGCCATTGCCAGTAAGCCAAAAAACCAACGATATTGCTTCGTTGTTGGGTTCAGCGCATTTAATAAAGCAAAAATAAAGGTTAATAAGAAAAAAAAGAACTGTACCCATTCGCCATACATATCCTCATAGGTACCAAAAATATACAGCTGTGGAAAATAAATAGCCGCAATAATATAAAAACTGATTATGGCTAATGAGAGAAAAGCAAAATAGAGCTGGGTAATTAGCATAATGTTACGATTTAGCGACAGATTTAAAAGAGAGATAAGTTTGGCAAAGAGAAGGCATTAAGTACTCATATTCAAATCAAATACTTCAACCCGCCTTAAAATGCGCATAGCCCAAGTGTTTATAGCTTTAGACGTATAAGGTCATTCTATACATTTATCATTATAGATAGTAACAGCAGAAGGAGTACCTGTAATATTTTCAGAGCTTTCAGTACGAATACGCCCAGATGTTGCAATCAAAATGCGTTTAAACATGGCTTCCGCAGCGGGAGAACAAAGGTAAAAATGACCATTGGCATTACTACGCCCATCAGGACGATACGCAATATAATTTGTATAACTAGCACTAGGGTTTATATGATTAACCGTGATGCCTTCATATTGCTGAATCACGCTATCACCCGCATCTTTAGTACCATTCGCATTCAAATCAACAAACACCTCCCAACCCTCTTTCCAAGCAGTACCTGATTTTTGTACTACGACAAATTGATTACGCTTAATCGCTTCACTGCGGGCAACATTTAATGCCCCCACCAAGCTATTTACTTGCGTTACCAATCGGTTTTGAAGCATTGCCCCTTGAAAGCTAGGCAAGCCCACACTTAATAAAATACCGGCAATACTCACCACAATCATTAACTCAACTAATGAAAAGCCTGATGATTTAAATAGTATTTTAATCATAGTGCCTTGTTAAAAAATAAAAACATCATAAATGCCCTCACCTAAAAATAAAATAATGTTACAAATGCCTAAAAAATAAAACCCTGTAACGATTACTCTATCAGAAAAACGGCGGCAAAGCGTATGCCATACCGCCGATTTACCAATACACTTAATGTTATTTAGTTATTTCGCGCCAATTTAAACGTCCCTTAAATCCGGTTGAATGCCCTGTTGCTGTTGGGGAAACAGTTACTGACGTACCGCCGCCTTTATCCGGATCAGTACAGTCATTCACTGCATTTTGAATGCGCGTATCTTGCAACACACTGGTTTTAATAACAATCGGGCGTTTTTCGTACTTGGTTTCAGTTCTTACTCGCTCTTTATGTTCTTTCACTTTTTCTTTTAAAATAGCTCCAGTAGGACAATTTTTAACAACCTTGTACTTATGCCCTGAATCACCTGAATCACCTGAATCACCTGAATCACTTGAATCACTTGAATCACTTGAATCACTTGAATCACTTGAATCACTTGAATCACTTGAATCACTTGAATCACTTGAATCACTTGAATCACTTGAATCAGTAGAACATGCTTCATAAGCACTACGAACATCACTATCATCTAAACTACTATCAGTAACGATTATGCTACTATCGCCATGGCCATGAGAAGAATCAAAGCGTTCTTTTCGGTCTTTTAGTTTTTTCCGATAGTTCTTACTAGAATCTGATTCATCAGAGTCACTTGAGTCACTTGAATCATGATTTGAATCAACAGAGTCTCGGTTATAGCACCCCGTTATTTTATGATGGTTACCACTATCGGATACACTATCATGCCCCCGTCCCTTGCCACTATCACTGCTATCACTGCTA
>JALSIU010000114.1 GCA_026989715.1 Methylomonas sp. | reverse complement strand
ATGGGGAGCCAAAATAACAGGGCTATTCGCCCTGTATCCCGACTTTCAGTCGCCAATCTCTCTAACCCACCCGTCTTTTAGCGGGTGGTTGTTTAGTGTTTGGAAGTTTTTGTGTTATATAAGTGCATAAAATAATTATATTTTTTTATTTATTCTTGCTTAAGAGGTTTTTAATAGATGCAATTAGGATTCATGGTTTATATCTTAGTGCTAAACATTGTTAAATAACTTTGTTTGGTAGGTGGTTTGCCGTCATATTTGTATATGCAAGTATTTTTTTGAGTTAATAGTGGAGTCACTGTTGTTTTTGATAATGATTGCACACATAGATATAAATTGTTATTAGCAAATATTTAAGTTGATGCAAAGTGCTGAAAACCACTGAAAACCACTGGTATAATATGGGAAGTTTGAAATTTTATGCAACACAGCCGTTTGCCGATGGACTTATGTTGGCAAGTGATACTTTGTGTTGGATTCAGGTGCAGAAACTGGAGATGAAAGCTGGACGGAAACAGTACACAAGATGTAATAGATAATTTGGATTCTGATATTCCATGGACTGACCGAGCAGAAGCTCAGAGTATTGCTAATGGAGATGAAGAAGTGATTGTTTTTGAAGATGATGTGTCTCAAGTGTAGTAGCTATGGTTGATAGCAGTATTACAGAGGTTGAGGGTTTGGAAAATATGCATAAGTCGTATAGGTGCTAAAATGGAAACATCCGTAGATTTTAAATCATCATTATTTAAACCTTTTCTTCCTGAGAGTTCTCAAGTTAACCCCCATGTTTATGGTGCGGAGCTTAGTTATTGGCTTTGTAAGAAACTTGCAGAGAAAAATATCATAACGACCTATCCAAATAATGAAGATTGGGGATGGTTTATTGAGTATTTCGTAGGTGATAACGAGTATTGGCTTTGTTGTAGCAATTCCGATAAGTCGGGGGAAGCATGGCGGTGTTTTTTACGACCACAACCTAAACACTTTTGGGGCATAAAAAAAGCCCCCATCACGTCAGCTAAGCGACTCTTAACCGCTCTTCGAGAAATTCTTATAGAAACCGATGGTATTTTAGATATTAAATGGAGTAATGATTATGACCCTTAACAAGATAAATGTTTTCAGGTCGTAAACAACGGCACTCGTTTCTCACTTCGTTCTTGATTACGGGTGATTTACGGTGTTAGTTTCAATAACATCCTACGCAGACTTTTAACAATGGCTCTACTACTTTTTTCTTTGCGACACGTTCCTGATGATGAAGCTGATGATGTGCGTGATCTTTTAGCAGAAAATCATATTTCAGTTTATGAAACGCATGCCGGCAACTGGGGTATTTCAATGCCGGCGATTTGGTTGGCTGATGAACAGCAATTAGAGCAAGCGTGTACATTGATTAATGTCTATCAAGAAGAGCGGCGTAAAGTGCAGCAAGAAAATTATGCACGCTTACAACAATCGGGTGAGGTCAATACGTTTTTTAAGAATTTTTGGCATAATCCTGTGCAAACTGTTGTATTTATTACGGCGATGCTAGCCATACTTTATCTATCTTTTAAATTAGTTATGGATATGGGCTTGTAAGCATTTAGTTGTGATGATAAAAGAAGCAGCTTCCATTATTACCTGCCATGATTGTGATTTAACACAAACAATGCGGTATTCACCTGAAAAGGGTTCTGTACGTTGTTCACGTTGTGCCGCTATATTACGTAAGCGTCAACGTATTAAACCTGAAAAAAATATTGAGCATACTCTCGCTTTAGTGGTGACGGCTTTGCTTCTGTTTGTCATCGCGAATGCTTTTCCCATTATTCAATTAAAGGCTGAAGGTCATGAATTAGCCGCTACTTTGATGACTTGTGTGCATTTTTTGTTTACTCACGATATGGTATTGCTGGCAGGTTTAGTTTTTTTAACTTGTATCGGTGCGCCGTTGATACAATTAACGGGCTTACTCTATATACTGTTGCCTCTACACTTTAACCATTCCCCACGGTTTGCTCCACCTATATACCATTTGGTACGTAATATTGGTTTTTGGAGTATGCTGGAAGTTTTAATGCTTGGTATTCTGGTTTCAATCGTTAAGTTATCGGCTTTGGCGACCGTTATCCCCGGCATTGCCTTATGGACATTTGGCCTATTGATTTTTATTATGGCGGCTATTGTAAATGATTTGGATAGCGATATACTTTGGCGACGTATTCACCCGAGCATTCAAAACGAAAATATCAATATCTCAAGTACCGAACATGCATTGATAAACTGCCATCATTGTGATTTATTATGTGCCGTGTCTAGGCAAGATAATACACAATGCCCTCGTTGCAATAGCCGTTTATATTTTAGAAAGCCGCACAGTCAATCACGTAGTGCTGCCTTATTATTGGCTGCCATGATTATGTTTATTCCTGCTAATGTATTACCCGTCATGGTGATTACCAGTCTGGGAAAAACGGAAGGTGATACCATTATGAGTGGTGTTATTCATCTTGCCATGTACGGTGATTGGCCTTTGGCCTTTATTCTGTTTGTTGCTAGCATTTGTGTGCCGCTATTGAAATTGCTTATTCTATCAATGCTATTAATAACGGTGCATATTAAGTCGCAATGGCGGCCTAAAGAAAGAACTCGGTTGTACCGGCTAACTGAAATGATTGGTCAGTGGTCAATGGTCGATATTTTTGTGGCCACACTGATGGCTGCGCTTATTCAAATTCAAGGTTTAATGACGATTGAAGTCGGAGCCGGCGCGGTTGCATTTGGAGCTGTCGTCGTGTTGACTATGTTAGCGGCTAAGGCATTTGACCCGCGGTTAATTTGGGATAATAAGGAGAAATCTAATGAGTGAGCCTAAGCAGGAGGCGTATTTTGCTAAATTGCCGGAAAGTGACCTGCAAGTGCAGTCAAAACTCTCCCTTATTTGGTTGGTTCCTTTGGTCGCTTTATTAACAGGTGCTTGGGTTGCTTATCAAGCCTGGTCCAAAATGGGGCCGACCATTACCATTAGCTTTCAAACGGCGGACGGCTTAGAGGCAGGTAAAACAAAAATAAAATATAAAAATGTGGAAGTCGGTAAAGTGACTTCTATTCATTTAAATCATGCCACGAAGGGGGTTACCGTAACCGCTGAAATGTCAAAAGACTTTAAACCTTTTTTGACCGACCAAACACGTTTTTGGGTAGTTAGTGCGCGTATTGATGTGAGTGGTGTCTCTGGTTTAGATACACTGCTGTCGGGTGCTTATATTGGTGTAGACCCTATATCGGAAGGGGCAAAAACACGCCAATTTACCAGTTTGGATATTCCCCCTGTTGTTACACGTAGTACGCCGGGGAAGCACTTTATATTGCATACTAATGACTTAGGTTCTATTACAAGAGATGCGCCTGTTTATTACCGTAAATTCAATGTGGGACAAGTGGAAAGTGTTGAGTTAAATGACGATGGTGAGTCGGTTGCCATTCAAATTTTTGTGCGCGCTCCCTTTGATCAGTGGGTCTATCCTAATTCTAAGTTTTGGAATGCAAGCGGCGTAAATTTTGCTATGAATGCACAAGGTATTAGCATGCATACAGAATCATTGGTATCCGTTTTAATGGGCGGTATCGCTTTTCATTCCAATCAGGTGGGTCGAAATGCTGAATCTGCAAAAAATAATACGGAATTTAAGCTCTACGCAACGCAAGAAGATACGTTAAAAACAAACCATCAATTAGGGCATCAATATATTATTAATTTTTCTGAATCTGTCCGGGGGTTATCTATTGGTGCACCGGTTGAATTTAGCGGCATACAACTAGGTGAAGTGACTGATATTCAATTACGTTTTGATGCGAATAAAAAATTTACGGTTCCTGTTACGATTAGTATTAATTATGATCGCTTAGAGCATAAAGTCATACCAACAAATTTTGAGCCTTATTCGGCAGCACATAAAGAACGGACGAATTCCTTAGTTAAACAAGGCTTAAGAGCGCGTTTACAAACAGGTAATCTTATTACCGGACAGCTTTTTATTGAACTTGATTTTTATCCAAATAAAAAGCCTTACGTGATAAACTGGGATGCGTACACGCCTGATTTTCCAAGTGTCCCTGGTGCTTTAGGGATTATTAAGCACGATATACCTAATATCATTCGTAAAATTGATGCGATGATGAGTGAAGTACAAGAGCTTAGTCATAAACTTAACCATACGGTCGTACCGGAAATATCCAACACTTTGCAACAAGCCAATAAATCACTGGCCACGATGGATAATACTTTACAAAGTAATTCACCGTTACAGCAAGACTTACATGCAACCTTACGTGAAGTCAGCAAAGCGGCACGGTCATTTAAAGCCTTAAGCGATTATCTGGAAAGGCATCCGGAATCATTACTTAAGGGGAAAGAGGAAGCAATTGATGAGTAAACAAGTGATTATCCGTGGTTTATGTATGGTATTTATGTTTAATATAGCTGGTTGCGGTAGTTCACCAAAGGCTAAGTTTTACATTATGAACACGCTTGATCGTGAGCTGTCGAGCATGGTAAAGACCGATAAAATAGCAATTAGACTCGCACCTGTGACTATTCCTGAGGTCTTATTGCGTCCACAAATTGTGACACGCACGGCTAAAAATAGATTGGTATTAAATGAATTTAATCGCTGGGGAGGTGATTTTCAAGAAGATTTTCAACGTATCATGGGAGAAAATCTTGCTATTTTATTAGCCACTGATCATGTTATTTTAAGCCAAGATATCACGCCGTTAACCACCGATGTTCAAATCACCATTAATGTACGCCGATTTGATGGCCAACTTGGTGGCCAGGTTATTTTAAATACTGACTGGGCCATTGCATCGGGGAGTCGCGGCCAAAAAATAATGGCTAAAAAATCAGTGCTGCAAGAAAACACAGATGGCTCTGACTATCAAGCGTATGTTGCCGCACAAAGTCGATTATTAGCAAAATTAAGCCAAGAAATTAGTGCTGAAATCACTCGGCAACTTAAAAACTAAGCATAAAATAAATTTTAGAGCTTAATGTAAAGGTATATAAAGGAATCATTATAATCTATACTTAAGCTCAAGTATTTACGTTTAACTCTCTTTATATATTAACTGCACCCCATGCCTTTTATGAATAAAAAAGCAATTGCAATCATTTGCTTAATGTCTTCTGTTGTGCAAGCACAAGACTTATTAGAAACATATGATCTTGCTTTGCAAAATGATCCTTTTTTACGTCAAGCGGCCGCTAATAAGTTAGCTGTCGGCGAAAAGAAAGATCAAAGTATTGCACGTTTATTGCCAACCGTTACTGCGATCGGTTCTTATTCTTATCAATGGCAATATCAAGAATCATTTTTTAACCAAAAATTTCCAGGCCAGTCGCCTACAAATGATTATTGGGATGGGCGATTTACCATGAATTTAGTGCAACCTGTTTTTCATTGGGATCAATGGGTGCAATTATCACAATCGGAAAAACAAATTGCGCAAGCAGAAGCAAGCTATGTTGCTGAACAACAAAACTTAATTACCAAAACTACAACGGCTTATTTTGCTGTTTTAGCCGCGCAAGATAACTTAGAATTTATTATTGCTGAGAAAAATGCAATTGGTAAACAATTAGAGCAAGCACAACAACGGTTTGAGGTAGGGCTGATTGCCATTACCGATGTTTATGAAGCACAAGCCGGTTATGACCAAAGCCGTTCAGATGAAATTGCTGCCATTAATGCCGTTGATAATGCGAAAGAGGCTTTAATGGAAATTATTGGTTTCTATTCAGAAGAACTCGCCACTTTGGGCAAAATGCTTCCTCTGACTCAGCCCATTCCTAATAATTTAGAGGCATGGAATAACAGTGCTTTGGCACAAAATTTACAAATCTTAATTGCAAAAAGTGAAACGGAAATTCTGCAAGATACCATTGAATTGCAACGTAGCGGGCATTACCCTCAGTTGGATATTGTCAGCCAAATTGGTTTTAATGATAATACCGGTAATATTTGGGCGCACGGAAACACCCAAAGTATAGGCATGCAATTAAATATCCCACTTTTTGAAGGGGGCGCGGTCAATTCCAGGACGCGCGAGGCTGAATATCAATTAGCGCAAGCCAATGAAAATCTTATTGCGACCCAAAGAGCGGCAACGAAAGAAGTTAAAAATGCTTATCGAGGTGTGATGGCAAGTATTAGCCAAGTTAAAGCACTTGAAGCAGCTGTTATCTCAGGCCAAAGTGCCTTAGAAGCAACCAACGCAGGTTTTGAAGTCGGTACTAGAACCATGGTGGATGTTCTGGCAGCGACTAGAAATCTGACCAGTGCTAAAAGCAAATATTCTCAAGCGCGTTACGAATATTTAATTAATGGCATTCGCCTAAAAAATGTCACCAATAGCTTAACTAGAGCAGATTTAGATGCGATTAATAGGTATTTAAATTAGAGTATTCATTACGTAGGTTTTGATAAAAAATATCCTTTTATTGACAATAATTTTCATTTTAACTACCATGTAAACACAATCATCTTAGTTGACTAAATAATGAAACGACAAAGCTTACCCATATTATTAATATTAATGATGTTAATAACGCCTATTGCATCAGCGTTTGAGCATTGTACGGGTTCGTCTGATCATTTGTCTGTCAGTCATTTATTATCTGATGGTGCTGATGCTGATGCTGATGAAGAAATTACATCGTTAAGTCACAAAAAAATCTTGACTGTGTCAGTTGATATGGATTGTCAGAGTAGTAGCAATTGCACTACTCATGTGTGTGGAGCTTGTGATATTCCTTCGTCTATGCCTACAATCAATACTGTTATCTCTTCTTATTATGCAACTTTTGAATATGTTGCATCTTATGATACAGTTTTATCCCCCGATTTAAGACCTCCCAAGATTATCCTCTAATAGAGGAATATTCTATCTATTATTTGTGTAGGCAACGCCTGTATGCGAATCGTTGCGTTTTTTAGCATCCTACTCAAGTATAGCTAATACATTCCTCTTTATACACACTCCGGTTTATACCCGGCATTTTATTTTTTGTGTACGAGGATCTTATGATTTCACGCAACAAAACCATCACCTATTTTGTGTTGCTGGTTTTATCCTGCATCGTTGATGCCAAACCTGCTAATTTACTGAGCTTGCAAGCCGCTATTGATAGAGCTGTGCAAGATAACCCGAGCTTGGCACAAATCCAAGCACGTTCGGAAGCGTTAGCGGCGATACCCTCTCAGGTGGGCACACTGCCTGACCCTGTCATTAGCTTTAATGCTTTAAATTTACCCGTTAACAGCTTTGATCTTGCGCAAGAAAATATGACGCAAATGCAAGGTGGCATTTCTCAGGATATTCCTTTTCCAGGGAAATTATCCTTACGCGAACAAGCGGCAAGCTACCAAGCTGAAGCGGCAACTTATGATGTTGCTGAAGCTAGGCTACGTCTAGTACGTGATGTTAAAAAAGCTTGGTGGGCACATTTTTATTTAGACCGTGCTTTAGAAATTATCATTCTAAACCAAAACCTATTGCGTCAATTCGTTGAAATTGCCAGTACAAAGTATGCAGTAGGCGAAGGCTTACAGCAGGATGTGTTATTGGCGCAATTGGAATTATCCAAATTATTGGATACTGAAATCCGTTTGACAGGTGCGATAAATACGACTAAAGCTCAGCTTAATGCATTGTTGGATCAGCCTGCTAACCATCTTTTTTCCCTTCCTGAAGAAACAAAAGAGAGTCTTCCGGTTTTACAAACCCAAAGCCGCTTGTTTGCGCAAGCTAAAGATTATCGTGCCATATTGGCCTCTCGGCGTAAATCTATTAATGCGGCACAGTCTCGGCTTGAACTTGCTAAAAAGGATTTTTTTCCGGATTTTAAAGTGGGTGCTTTTTATAGTGGGCGTATGGATACACCTTCCGGTCAAGAGCGTGCTGACCTCCTCAGTTTAAAATTGAGTATGACAGTTCCCATTTTTGCAGCAAGCAAACAAGCTAAAGCCGTTGACCAACGACAAAGTGAACTGATGCAGCAACGCTATGCCTTAAAAGATCAATGGAATAATGTGCGTGCTGAAATTTCAACGGCTTACAGTGACTTTCATCAAACCAAAGATCAAGTCGTGCTCTTTAAGCAGGGCATTATTCCTCAGGCTCGGCAAACCGTTGCCTCTATGTTGGCAGGTTATCAAGTTAACAAGGTGGATTTTTTAAACCTAGTTCGCAGTCAAATTACTTTATATAACTACGAAACACAGTACTGGAAAGCGTTAACCGAAGCTAATCAGGCACTCGCACAATTAACGGCCGTTGTTGGCAAGGAAGAAATTTATGAATAAAACAGCATTAATGATTGCCCCTATCATGTTAACCGTTGGCTTAGCGGGTGGCTATTGGTATGCAGACTCAAAACAAGCGGCTACACCGGTGGACAGTGGGACAGCCCGAAAAATTTTATTTTACCGAAACCCAATGAATCCATCAGTTACCTCACCAACACCTGCAAAAGATTCGATGGGTATGGATTATGTGCCGGTGTATGCAGAACCTGAAAAGCCTGCAGTACGTAAAATACTCTTTTATCGTAACCCAATGAATCCATCAGTTACTTCACCAACGCCTGCAAAAGATTCGATGGGAATGGATTATGTACCAGTGTATGCGGAAAGCGATACCGATGCAAAAGCGCCGGCAGGGACTGTAAAAATTGATGGTACAACCATACAAAATATTGGTGTACGTACCATAAAAGCGGTTAAATCATCCCTTTCGCATACTGTGCGGGCCGTGGGGCGAGTGGATTATGATGAAGAGCGTATGGTGCATTTACACCCCAAAACAGAAGGTTGGATTGAAACTTTGCATGTTGATAAAACAGGGCAATGGGTGCAAAAGAATACCGACTTATTAAGTATTTATTCACCGCAATTGGTTGCCAGCCAACAAGAATATATTCTTGCTTTAAATAATTTAAAAGCCTTGGAAATGAGCCCTATTGCAGATATTCGGCAAGGTGCTGAAGAACTGGTTATCAGTTCACGTGAACGTTTAAAATTATTGGACGTGCCTGAGCATCAATTACGTGAATTACAACGCACACATAAAGTTAAAAAAAGCCTACATATTCATGCGCCTGAAGCAGGAATCATTATGAAAATTGGCGCGCGTGAAGGCCAATTTGTTACCCCAGCAACTGAAATTTATATGATTGCTGATTTACGCAAAATCTGGGTATATGCTGATATTTATGAGTATGAGTTACCTTGGGTTAAAGAAGGTGATTCGGTTGAAATGCAATTAGCGGGTATTCCAGGTAAAACATTTAGTGGACATTTAACCTACATTTACCCTTATGCAGAGGCTAAAACCCGTACGATTAAAGTACGCCTTGTTTTTGATAATCCAGAATTGTTATTAAAACCGGAAATGTTTGCTGAAATTACTATTTTTGCAGATAAACAAAAAGATGCCATTATCATTCCTTCTGAAGCGGTCATTCGCTCGGGGTCACGTAATCAGGTTTTTGTGGTGCGCGAGCCTGGGAAGTTTGAGCCACGCTTGGTCACATTAGGTTTATCGTCCGGTGGTAAAGTTATTGTGCTAAAAGGGGTTAAGGAAGGCGAAGAAGTCGTGACATCGGCACAATTCTTAATTGATTCAGAGTCAAAATTACGTGAAGCAACTGCAAAAATGCTGAATGATGTTAAGGGTGAAAGCTCAACGTCTACGGAAAAGTCTGTTATAGAGCGTCAGGATATGAACCATGAAAGCATGAACCATGAAAGCATGAACCATGAAAGCATGAACCATGAAAGCATGAACCATGAAAGCATGAACCATGAAAGCATGAACCATAAAGGCATGGATCATAAAAATATGAGCGATACAACACAAGGAGACAATAAGTGATTAGTTCAATTATTGCAGCTTCTATTAAAAATAGAGGCATTGTCCTTATTATGGCGATCTTGTTGGGTGTCGGCGGCTATTGGTCATATAAAAGTATGCCTTTAGATGCAATTCCTGATTTATCTGATGTACAAGTTATCGTCTTTACTGAATATCCAGGGCAATCCCCTCAAGTTGTGGAAGACCAGGTAACCTATCCATTAACCACTGCGATGCTTGCTGTTCCGTACTCAAAAGTGGTGCGGGGTTATTCTTTTTTTGGATTGTCTTTTGTTTTTATTATTTTTGAAGATGGTACTGATCTTTATTGGGCGCGCTCCCGTGTTTTAGAATCATTAAACTATGTCAATGGTGATTTGCCTGATGGTGTGACACCTGCATTAGGTCCTGATGCCACCGGCGTAGGTTGGGTCTATGAATATGCGCTGGTCGATAAAACGGGGAAACATGATTTAGCAGAATTACGCTCATTACAAGACTGGTATTTACGCTACCCTTTACAAACAGTTAAAGGTGTTTCTGAGGTTGCCTCTATTGGTGGCTTCGTCAAGCAATATCAGGTTGAGGTCGATCCCAATGCTTTGCAGGCTTATAACATTCCATTGTCTAAAGTCAAAAAAGCGATTCAGCGTTCTAATAATGATGTCGGTGGTCGTTTGGTCGAAATGGCAGAAACCGAATATATGGTACGGGGTTTAGGTTATATTCAATCCGTTGCTGATTTAAATACTATTCCGGTCGGTGTGGATGCCAATGGTACCCCAATACGCTTGCAGGATGTTGCGCATATTCACTTAGGACCTGAATTACGTCGTGGGCTTGTTGAATTAAACGGGGAAGGTGAAGTTGCCGGCGGTGTCATTATTATGCGCTTTGGTGAAAATGCACAGGCAACCATCAATGCTGTTAAAGAGAAATTGGAAGAACTTAAGAAAGGTTTGCCGGCAGGGGTTGAAATTGTACCGGTCTATGATCGTAGTGATTTGATTAATCGTGCAGTTGAAACACTTAACACGGCACTGGTGCAAGAATTGATTATTGTGAGTGTATTGGTCGGCTTGTTTTTATTGCATTTACGCTCGTCATTAGTCATTGTCATTAGCTTGCCATTAGGTATTTTAATTGCCTTTATTGTGATGCGTTATCAGGGCTTAAATGCCAATATTATGTCATTAGGCGGGATTGCTATCGCCATTGGTGATATGGTCGATGGTGCGATTGTGATGGTTGAAAATGCGCATAAGCATTTGGCTGACATGCGCGAAAAGAAAAATAGGGACTTAACCAATGACGAGCGTTGGCAAGCGATTCGTGAAGCCTCCAGTGAAGTAGGGCCGGCTTTATTTTTCTCGCTATTGATTATTACCGTCTCCTTTATTCCCATTTTTACTATGCAGGCACAAGAGGGTCGTTTATTTAGCCCACTGGCCTTTACTAAATCTTATGCGATGGGAGCTGCGGCCATCTTAACCGTTACCGTTGTGCCAGTATTAATGGGGTATTTTATTCGGGGTAAAGTCATCCCAGAACATAAAAATCCGATCAATCGGGGGTTGCACTTTTTGCACAGCCCTGTATTAAGAACGGCGATGCGTTTTCGTACCATTACCTTAATTTTGGCCGTGATGTTATTAGGCTCAACTTATTATCCATTATCAAAAATCGGTAGTGAGTTTATGCCGCCTTTGGATGAGGGTGATATTTTATATATGCCGACGACTTTCCCGGGTATTTCTATTACCAAAGCGCGAGAATTATTACAGCAAACGGATAAGATATTAAAAACCTTTCCTGAGGTGCATCATGTCTTTGGTAAAGTGGGACGTGCCGAAACGGCAACCGATGCTGCTCCTTTATCTATGATGGAAACAACCGTGCGTTTAAAACCGCGGGAAGAATGGCCAGATCCTAAAAAAACCACGCAAGCCTTAATGAGTGAAATGGATAAAGCCATTCAATTCCCAGGGGTTGCCAATGCTTGGACCATGCCCATTAAAACGCGTATTGATATGTTATCAACGGGGATTAAAACACCTATCGGTATCAAAGTCTCAGGGCCGAATTTAAATGTTTTACAAAATGTATCGCAACAAATAGAAATGGCCATGAAAACGCTGCCGGAAACCACCTCTGCTTTTGGTGACCGAGCCGTTGGGGGGTATTATCTTGATTTTGATATTAATCGTGAAGCTGCTGCACGCTATGGCTTAACAGTAGGTGATGTACAAGATGTGATTCAAAGTGCCATTGGTGGAATGAATATTACAGAAACGGTGGAAGGCTTGGAGCGTTATCCTGTCAATTTACGTTACCCGCGTGAATTACGGGATAACCTTGCTAGTTTAAAACGGGTATTGATTCCCACGCCGACGAATAGCCAAATTCCTTTAGCTTCAGTCGCCGAATTGAACTTAAGGCGTGGTCCACCCTCCATTAAAAGTGAAGATGCTCGCCCTAATGCCTGGATTTATGTGGATATTAGTAGTTCAGATATTGGCGGCTTTGTCGCAGAAGCTAAACAAGCTGTTGCTGAACAAGTCAATATTCCACCAGGGTATACCATTACTTGGTCAGGCCAGTTTGAATATATGGAAAGAGCGGCGAAACGTTTAAAAATTGTCGTGCCTATTACCTTATTGCTGATATTCTTTTTGCTCTATCTTACTTTTGGCAATATGACCGAACCCGTTATTGTCATGTTAAGTGTTCCTTTCGGTTTAATTGGCGGTATCTGGATTGTGTATGCCTATGGCTTTAACTTATCTGTTGCGGTGTATGTGGGTTTTATTGCCTTGGCGGGGACGGCAGCGGAAACAGGCGTAATGGTTTTAAACTTTATTGATATTGAGATTGCGCAATTGCGCCGTCGTAAACAACGGCTGTTATCCTCACCGGAAATTAGAGAAGCCGTTGAATCTGCAACGGCTTTACGGGTACGTCCGGTGGCCATCACGGCTTTCTCTACCATGATTGGTTTAGTGCCCATTATGTGGAGCACCGGTACCGGCGCAGATGTGACACAACGGATTGCAGCACCCGTATTAGGGGGGATGTTTACCGTACTATTATTAACCTTACTGGTTTTTCCGGTGATATATAGTTTAGTCTTACAAGGGCAGGAATGGCTAAAAAGGAGGGAACTTGAGAAAACTCAAGCGGAATAGAAGCTTAAAAAATAAATAAACGGATTTTAAGTTAACTAGTACAGCATCCATTTTTCTTTGACAAATTATTCCGTGCTAAAAGCGGTTGAAATATTAGGTGAATATTGTTCTTTTACCTGTCAGTATAAAAATGGTGCTGTACTAGCGCTTATGTAAGCTTATTTTTCAATAAGCTTATTGATAGAGGCGTTACATTACATGATGAACTACAAAAAAGAGGATAAGTAAGATGCAAAAACTATTTATTTTATTGGTATTGTTTTTAAGTGCTTGTACTAAATATGAGGCTCCGCCCTTACAAGCCGTATCAACGACTAATGTACAAAATATATCCGGTATGAAAATTTACCAAAAAGACTGTATTGCTTGTCATGGTGCCGATGGAACCGGTGCTTTTGCTGGTATTCCTGATTTGACGCAACTGGCCGGCTTCAAAAAAGGGGCTGATTCAGAAAGTGCATTATTTCAACATATAGAACATGTGAAAAACGGTAAAAAAACGCCTGGAAAACCTATATCCATGCCGGCTAAAGGAGGTGATTCGAGTTTAAGCGATGCAGATATAAAAGATGTATTAAAGTATATGCATGATAAATTTACGGTTGAATAAATATGTACTGATGGTTCGAAATGCATGATATGTGTCTCCTTAAGCATAATGCATTTCGTCTCTTAGTTTATTTATGCCCAGCCCTTAAAATTAAAATGAGGTCGCCAACATGAAAAATTTATTTATATATGGTGTTACCGGTATCAGTCTTCTGTTTTTTAATGCAGGAGAAATGGCCTATGCTGTCGATATTTCAAATAATGAACAATATGTTTCAAAAAAACAATATGATGAGTTAAAAGGTGAGATGCAAAAGCTCAAAGAGCAGGTGCAACTGCTTCTGCAACAGCAATCTCAACCCCCTCCTATAACTGCTACGCAACAACCAGTCATCAACCAGCCAGTACAACAGCTACCTATTGCAAGTCAGCCTGTAAAACAACAAGAAAAAACTGATCAAGATATCGCCAAACTACAAGAAGAAGTAGAAACACTCAAGGTAAAAAATGAAGCCCAGAGTGATGGCACAACGGGCTTTTTACTCACAGGTTACGCCTATGCCGGCTATAAGTATGGTGATACTTCTAACTCGGGTTTTAATGTAGGATTCAACCCTATATTTTTATGGAAACTCCGGGATGACCTTATTTTTGAGGGTGAACTAGAATTAGAGCTTGAAGATGATCGTACCCATGTTGGGCTTGAGTTTGCACAACTTTCATACCTACTGAATGATTACGTCACCATTGGTGCCGGGCAATTTCTTAACCCTTCAAATTACTTTGGTGAGCGTTTACATCCAACATGGATAAACAAGCTGCCGGATAACCCTCTTAGTATGCTTGAAGGTACTCGTCTGCAAGCAGGCTCGCAACTTGGATTGCAAGTAAGAGGTGGAGTCCCTCTGGGGGCAATGCGAGGTGAATATGCCTTTTATGTATCAAATGGCCCTGCAATGAACGAAGATGGTACTTTAAGGTTTAATGACTTTTCCAATAGTAATAACAATGTAGCAGTGGGTGGCCGGGTTGGCTGGCTCCCTTTTACCGGTTTTAGTCTAGGGTATGGCTTTGAAGTCGCAAGTGTCGATGATCTTAATGGAGAAAACTTGGATGTGATTACGCATTCGGTCGATTTTAACTATTTACAAAGTAGTAAGAAATATTTACTAGGCCGCATTGACATCAATGCACAATATGCCTATCGCCAAATAGATCGCTCTAGCTCTCCCACTTTGGCATTTAATAATCAAAGTTCAGGAGGGTATGCGCAATTCGCCTATCGCCCCAGTTTATCCGGTATTCCATTGCTAGTTGATTTTGAAAGTGTTGTCCGCTATGACTGGATTGAGCTTCCTAATACGCCTAATTTTTATGATGAGCAACGCTGGACACTTGGGTTAAATTATTATATAGCAGCCAGTACGATGCTTAAACTTGCCTATCAGTTCGACAATAAACAAGGGGCATTAAATGATAATGCGCTTATTGTGCAAATAACTAGCGGTTTTTAAGGGGGGGGGTCATGTTTAAATTCAATAAAATTAAATTAGCCATAGGGTTATCAGCAATTTTTTTATTACTTGCAGCGTGTAATTCTACAGTGCCAAGTCGTTCATCCGTTTCCGCCAATCAAAAAACAGGCGTACAGTTGTGGGCTGATAATTGTTCGCGGTGCCATAATATGCGTCCACCAGATTCATACAGTGATGCACAATGGGATGTTGCCATTTTACATATGCGTATCAGGGCTAACCTGTCAGGTGCCGATGCACGAGCTATTGCAGAATATTTAAAGGCAGCTAATTAATAGCAATAGAGATGCATTTTCCCTTTATAAAAGGTAGGTAGTCATCATGCCATATAGTAACATTCAACATCGAAGTTTCATTGATTGCAGTTTAAGCGAGAGGTTATTATTTACCTGTTATTTGCTATTAATTGGTTCCGCCTATCTTATGGCGATGTATTATCTATACACCTCACATCAAGGACATGATGGAAAACCTGGTGTTTCTATTGAGGATGTTGCTGATACATACTATGGTAATCGTAGTGGCACTCGCTTAGAAGCAGCTATTCGCGGGCCAATGGCTGCTTATATACAAACGGAAGACCGCCATATTATTGTCGAATGGCTTAAAAATGGTACTCCAGAAAAAGATTATTCAACGGTTATTCACCCCATTCTCAGTAAAACTTGTTTAAATTGTCATACACTGGCATCAGGTATGGGGCTTCCTGATTTATCTACTTATTCTAAAATACACGAAGTTGCTAAGGTTGATACTGGTGAATCCATACATACTTTAGTCAAACTGTCACATATTCATTTATTTGGTATTGGATTGGTATTATTTGTTTTGGGGTATATTTTTATACTAACGATATTGCCTGGATGGATAAAATACCCGCTGATTGTCATGCCTTTTCTGGCTATTTTTACTGATATACTCTCTTGGTTCTTAACCAAATGGGATCCTATTTATGCCTATACCGTTGTTATTGCAGGGGCTTTATTGGGAATATCTTTAAGTTTGCAAATTCTCATTTCTTTATACCAGATATGGTTTTTACGTTCTGATACGGTTGCTATAGATAAAGAGAGTAAACCCGAAACTAAAGCTCATGCGAACCATACCAATAATAGTATATTAAAAACCTACCAGGTAGTTATCGGTGTTTGCTTGACGGCCTCTTTTTTAGTCTCAATGGCTGCTGTAAAATTAAGCCCTAGGCAAAAAGAAAATCAGCGTTTGGAGAAGGTTAAAAATATTTTATTAGTGGCTGATTTATATGAAGAAAACTCTAATATTGATGCAATTTACCAGCAAAGTATTGAAACGCAGTGGCTTAATTTAGAAACGGGGACATTTCTAAATAAAAGTACAGACCGCTTTAACAAGTTAAGTCTTGATGCGTTGGCTAAAAGTGAGCAATATGGTGAAAATATTCCATCAAAACAAGATATTGCCCATATCAAACGACGACCTAAATACATGCCTATTTATTTCGTTAAAAATGGCGGTCAATTACAAAAAATCATCTTGCCAGTATATGGTAAAGGCTTGTGGTCAACATTATATGGTTTGCTCGCTCTTGAAAGTGATGCAAAAACGATTGCAGGTATTACCTTTTATCAACAGGGAGAAACGCCTGGATTAGGGGGGGAAATCAGTAACCCGCGCTGGCAGAAACTTTGGCAAGGAAAACAAGCATTTGATGCGAATGATAATGTTGCCATTCATGTCATTAAAGGTGAAGTTCTCTCAAATTCTGCTACAGCCATATCTCAAGTTGATGGGCTTGCCGGTGCTACATTAACCAGCCGAGGTGTCAATAACCTAGTACGTTATTGGTTAGGCCATCATGCTTATGGCCCTTTTTTGCAAACGCTAAGGAGACAAGATGATGAATGAACAAGAGATTATTTTTTTAGCGATGCTGACATTTACTGGGATTATACTGATATTGGTCTCATTGATTCTATTGGTTCGTTCTAAGCTGTTAACGAGTGGGCAGGTTAGTATTCTAATTAACCAGGATTCTGAGCATACACTACATGTACCGGCAGGAAATAAGCTACTACAAACACTGGCAGACCAAGGTGTTTATTTACCTTCGGCATGTGGCGGTAGCGGTACCTGTGGACAGTGCCGCGTTGTTGTGACTCAAGGTGGTGGAAGTGTTTTAGCGACCGAAAAAGCGAAACTGAGTCATAAGCAAATACAGGCGCATTACCGACTTGGGTGTCAGGTGGCGGTGAAAGAAGATATGGCAATAGAGTTGCCTGCCTCACTCATGACGATCAATAAATGGGAATGTACCGTGCGTTCTAACCGATGTGTGGCTACTTTTATTAAAGAGCTGGTTTTGCAAATGCCTGATGATAAACAAATTAATTTTCGTGCAGGTGGCTATATTTTGTTGGAAGCTCCCCCTTACTCTATAGCGTATGCTGATTTTAAGATTGACACTCAATATCGACCAACCTGGGATAAATTCAACCTTTGGCAGTATCGGTCAAAAACAGACGCGGCAGTGACGCGAGCTTATTCTATGGCTAATTACCCAGATGAAAAAGAGATTATTATGCTCAATGTCCGTATTGCATCGCCACCACCCCAACAAGCAAAAATTCCTCCCGGCATCGTTTCTTCTTATATTTATAATTTAAACCCCGGAGATAAAGTGAGTGTATACGGGCCATATGGAGATTTCTTCGCACGTGAAACAGAAAATGAAATGATTTTTGTAGGCGGGAGATCGGGTATGGCTCCTATGCGATCACATATTTTTGACCAATTAAAACGCTTGCATAGTCGGCGTAAAATTTCTTTTTGGTATGGTGCGAGAAGTCTTGCTGAGGTATTTTATATCAAAGATTTTGATACACTGGCAAAAGAGCATGAAAACTTCAATTGGGTCATAGGACTTTCCGATCCTTTAACTGAGGATAATTGGCAAGGTGAAACAGGATTTATTCATCATATTCTGTACAATAAATACTTGCAACATCATACTGCTCCGGAAGATTGTGAGTATTATCTTTGCGGGCCGCCTATGATGATTTCTTCCATACAAACAATGTTATCCGACCTTGGTGTGGATGCTGAAAATATACTATTTGATAAATTTGGCGGTTAGATTTTTGTCGCCTTAACAGCTACAGTTAATTTTTATAAATTTATAATTGACTGTTTTTTAAACGTAGTGTTAATACGGAGAAGTAATATGAAGCATATTAAAATAGATAAAATATTAATGGTTACTGCAGTATCGGCTTTTGTGTTATTTGCATCAGGGTGCAATAAAGAAATGACCCACCATGATGCGATGTCTCATGAAATGAGCAAGACTGTTGAGCAAGCAAGTAGTCAATCAGATCATGAACGTATCGCAGCAAGTTATGAAAAAGAAGCGGCTATGCTCTTAAAAAAAGCCGAAAAACATGAAAAACTTGCTGCAACTTACAAAGAAACTGACTATCCCAAACCGATTTTAGGCGGGGATGCCGCGAAACATTGTCGGTCTATTGCTAAAAAATACCGCTCAGCAGCAGCTGATCATTCAGCATTAGCTAAGTTACATAGACAACAAGCCGCTCAAATCGCTCAATAATACGGTTATTTAGTTACGTACTTAGGGCTGAGGATAAACGAAATTGTCTCAGGATTTTTGGTGAGTCTCCAGGCGTGAAAATAGGCGCATAGCAGGCGACGCAACTATTTTCACAACACAGAAATGATGCAAAAAGACCAGTCAGTTATGGAAGTTATAAAATTTTCAGTCCTTAGGTGAAACAGTTGGATTGTAGGGTGGGAGGCTAGTATGGTATGTCTTTATGGTCAGAACACCCTATTTTTACTCCTGTTTTAAGCGTGTAGTCACTAAATAACCTAAAGATTAATTGTGTTTATATTTATTCCTGACGCAAAAGGGTTCCTTTTTTCAATTAATTCGGCTACTTTTTTCTCGTAAATAGGCTACATCAGAGCAAATACTTATTAAAATTAGTGTAGCCTAAGCAAAAGTGGCTGTAAAAATTTATCGCAAGCTGTTTATGGCGCGGGTATAATGCTCGGCTGAGCATAATTTGATGCGTAGCAATTGAAGAGAATATGGAAATAACAGCAATATATCCGGGCACATTTGATCCTGTCACGAATGGGCATATCGATATTATCGCCCGTGCGACCAAGTTATATCATAAAGTCATTGTTGCTGTTGCTGTCAATAGTAATAAGTCCCCTTTGTTTGATATAACGCAGCGTGTGTCTTTATTGGAGCAGGTTTGCGCTGATTTTACGAATGTGGATATTATTGGTTTTGATAATTTATTAGTGGATTGTGCTAAGCAACAAGGTGCGAATGTTATTTTACGTGGTTTAAGAGCCATTTCAGATTTTGAATATGAATTCCAGCTGGCAGGGATGAATCGGCGTTTGTCACCTGAGTTAGAAACGATGTTTCTAACCCCGGCGGAGCAATATGAGTTTATTTCTTCGAGTATGATTAAAGAAATTGCAAGGTTAGGGGGGGATGTTTCCGGCTTTGTCGCTGATATTGTAGCAGACCAATTAATTAATAAGTTTAATAGAGGATAAAAATGTCACTGATTATTGACGATGAATGTATCAATTGCGATGTTTGTGAGCCTGAGTGCCCTAATGGCGCAATTAGCCAAGGAGAGGATATTTATATTATTGATCCTGCACTTTGTACTGAATGTGTTGGGCATCATGATGTGCCGCAATGTATTGAGGTATGCCCGGTAGATTGTATTGAAAAGGATGCGGCAAATGTGGAAGAGCATGATACCTTGTATCAAAAATATTTAAAATTAACGCAGTAAAATTCAGTGTAAACATCATGTGATGAGTGTGATCTCATCACATGATTTGTTTGTAAATTTCTCCCTATCTTATCTTTTTCGCTCCTCATTCTTAAAATTACTGCATTCTTTTTTCTTTATCTCGGATTTGTTGGGTCACTATAGTATGCCCATAATTTCTGCTGCATTACATTTGTCGTCGGATTATGGTTATTTAGATTCCGGTTGTTTTAATAAATTTGTTAGAATCTTTATTGCGTAAACTCTATGGCAAGTACTAGGTTTGAAATTAAAAGGTACTTGGGAATTCATTTTAAGTATTTCAGGTGATTTGTGTACCTTTTAGGGTTGTCTTTATAATTGAATGAAGGGAAAAATATTCATGAGAAAATGTGTCAATGTATTAATGGTGAGCCTTTTTTTGGTTTTGTTAAGTGCTTGTGCAAATAAACAGCAACCATTACCAGTAGAACCTAAGCCACAAGTATTAGTTTTAGATCTGACTGCCATTGCTAAGGCAACCGGCAGAGGTGCTGTTATTGCCGATAAAATAGAACAGGCAAATGCTCGTCTTGAACAGCAATTGACAGATTTCAAAGAAAAAATAGAATTTCGCTTACGAGAAGAAAAGAATAAGATAAAATCCAAAAGAGATAAAGAAGCGCAACAGCATTTTCAAGTGCTTTTTGTTAAAGCACAACAACAAATGCAACGTGCTCAAATGCAAGCTAAGCAAAAATCACAGTTGTATAAAGCAAAGCTATGGCAAGCGTTTAAAAATGAAATAAAACCTTTTGCCAAACAGATAGCTCAAAGTCGCGATGCCTCGATTGTGCGTTTTGTTGATGCTTCTTCTTTATGGCATAGCCGGTCAGTCGATATTACTGATGTTGTGATTGGTTTGTTGCCTGTTGCAACGGTTTCAGAATCAGAAACAGTTATTGAAACGCCATAAAAACTCAAATGGTGGAGGCGCGTAATTCTTGTTGCTAGGATGAATGATGCGTAAAAATAGTGCTGTAGTATGTGTAAATTTATTGGTTTCTACTTTAAATATAAATGCTTGCTTTGATGGCAAGTTAATTGCTTGGTATTGTTAATAGAGGACAAAATAATGGCAGAAGATGTTGCGGCAGACGGCGAAGAAAAAAAATCATCCAAAATGATGATCATTATTATTGCCGTTGTATTATTATTGGCAGGTGGTGGCGGTGCTTATTATTTTATGTTTATGGGGGATGATACCGCTGTAGAAGAAGGTGCAGAGGAAGAAGAGGAAGTTGTCGAGGAGGAGGAAGAAGAGGATATTGATACAGCGTTAACTTATTTTGATATGCCGAAACCTTTTGTGGTCAATTTTCCTAAAAGTTCGGGGATTAGGTTGTTACAGATTTCTATTGCATTGGCAACAGAGGGAGAAGCCTCGGTAGAGATTTTAAAAAAACACGAGCCTATGATTCGTAATAATTTATTGATGTTGATTAGTGGGCAGGTACCGAGTGAACTAAAAACCGTGGCAGGGAAGCAAAAGCTACAGGAGCAAATGTTAAAAGAAGTCAGTAAAATTATGAAAAGAATGGACGGTAAGAATAGAGTTCAAGATGTATTTTTCACTTCTTTTGTTATGCAATAGTTATGTCAACAGCGGATTTACTGTCACAAGATGAAATTGATGCACTGTTACATGGTGTAGATGATGGCGAGGTTGAAACTGAAGCTGAAGAAGAGGTCAGCACTGATGCCCGTTCTTATGATTTTAACAGTCAAGAGCGGATTGTGCGTGGCCGGATGCCTACGCTGGAAATGGTTAATGAGCGTTTTGCACGTTATTTTCGTATCTCATTATTTAATTTTTTACGTCGCTCAGCTGAGATTTCAATTTCAGGTATTCAAATTCAGAAATTTTCTGAATATGTACAAGGTCTTTTCGTGCCAACCAATTTGAATATTGTTCGTTTTGCTCCTTTGCGGGGGCGTGCTTTAATTGTAATTGAGCCGCGCCTGGTGTTTACGGCGGTTGATAATTTTTTTGGCGGCGATGGGCAGTTTTATAATAAAGTTGAGGGGCGCGAGTTTACGCCCACTGAAATGCGTGTGATTCGCTTAATTATCGATATGATTTTTAAAGACTTGCGCGAAGCATGGAAACCGGTACTTGCTCTTGAATTTGAATATATGAACTCGGAAGTCAATCCTGCCTTTGCCAATATTGTGAGTCCGGCAGAAATTGTCGTGGTCTCTACAGTGCATGTTGAATTAGAAGGCGGCGGGGGAGATATTAGTATTGCGATGCCTTATTCTATGATTGAGCCTATTAGAGATTTATTGGATGCAGGTATATCTAGTGACCAAGGGGAGTCGGATAATAACCGTTGGCAGTTGGCTTTACGTAATGAAGTGATGCGTTCAAAAGTTAATGTCAGTAGTTTATTGGTGGAGAAGCAAGTTAAGCTCAGTGATATTTTAAATTTTAAGCAAGGTGATGTTATTCCCATTGATTTACCCAAAGAAGTCTTATTGCGTGCAGAGTCTATTCCTATTTTTAGAGGAGAAGTGGGCTTGTCTGATGGCAATTATGCGGTAAAAATAAATGATAAGATATTACCCGAAAATTTGTAAGAAATGAGAGGTGCATCATATCTAATGCAGATATTGTTGAATTCTCATTTAACGATAAAACGAGAAGGTTGAAGGCATGAGTGAAGATGATAATGGCGATTTAGGTGATGACTGGGCGGCTGCGATGGAAGAGCAGGGGGATGCGGGCGGAGATGATGCCGGAGCGGATTGGGGGGCGGCTATGGAAGAACAAGCTGCTGCTGATGGTCAGCAAGGCGCAGAAGCCATGTCTTTTCAGGAGTTAGAAGACGATGCCGAAACGTTGGAAGCCGGTGATGATATTAACCTGGATGTTATTCTCGATGTGCCCGTCACTATTTCTATGGAAATAGGACGTACTCAAATTAATATTCGTAATTTATTGCAGTTAAATCAGGGGTCAGTGGTTGAATTGGATCGTTTGGCTGGTGAGCCTATGGATGTGTTGGTGAATGGTACGCTCGTTGCTCATGGAGAAGTTGTGGTTGTGAATGATAAATTTGGTATTCGTTTAACCGATGTGATTAGTCCAGCTGAACGCGTGAAAAGATTAACGTAATGTATCGTTTGCTGTCGTTTTTGTGCTTAATAGTATTGCAGGGGCATGTTGTTGCAGCAGATTTAACGCAGAATACATCCAGAACCTTAGGGGGTGCTGATTTTATGCGTTGGGGTGGGGCGCTGGTATTTGTGTTATTGCTCTTTTTTATCTGTGTGTGGTTGTTGCGTAAAATGGGGCATTATCACTCAGAAACAGCCAAGCAATTATATGTTGTCGGGGGCGTGTCCTTAGGTACTAAGGAGCGAGTGGTGCTATTGCAGGTTGGTAAAAAG
>JALSIU010000113.1 GCA_026989715.1 Methylomonas sp. | reverse complement strand
AATTGATTTGACCAATGATAAGCCTAAGCCCGTTCCCTGCGTATTTTTGGCACGCGCTTTATCGGCCCTGTAAAAACGATCAAATATTTTGGATAGCTCATCAGTATTGATGCCGATACCATTATCCCAAACCTGAATTTCAGTGTAGTGATCAAAAAGCAGGGCGTGAATCTGAATTTTTCCGCCCATATCGGTATAGTTAATGGCATTAGCAATCAGATTATTGACCGCTCGCCGTAATAACATAGGGTCTGCAAAAATCTTAGCCTGCCCCGTCAATTGAATCTCAATATTTTTATCCGCCGCCAAACTTTCATAAAACGTAGTCACGGTTTCCAGCTCATCTTGAAGGTCTAAAAACAAACAATGTATTTTAGTTTCCGGTGATTCGGCTCTGGAAAGGAATAATAATTCTTCAATCATACGATTTAAACGATTAAATTCCTCCATATTAGAGGCCAATAGCTGCTGATACTCTAATACTGAACGCTCTCTGGAAAGAGCAATCTCCGTTTCTCCCATTAAATTATTAATCGGCGTGCGCAGTTCATGCGCCAAATCTGCTGAAAACTGAGATAAGCGCGCAAAAGACTCTTCCAAGCGGTTAAGCATTGCATCAAAAGCCGCGGCAAGCGACGCAAGTTCTTTAGGCCATTTTTCAGATGCAATGCTTTCATGCAAATGATTGATACTAATTGTTTGTACTGCCTGCGTAATTTGATTTAAAGGCCGCAGTCCTTTTCTGGTAATCCAAAAACCTGCAATCGTTGAAAAACAAACGCCCAATACCAAAACAAGTCCTAACATTTTTTGATATTGCACCAATAAAAACTCATCCGGCGTGACATTCAATGCCACTTGCACTTGCCATGCATAAGGGGGAACCTCATTAATAGAGAGATAATGCGTGGTTAGTAAAAATATACGCCCATCCTCTGTTTGCATTTTTGTATCGGATACCGATATAAATTCTGTATTCGCTTTTTCAAAAATATCAACCGGAAAAAGAGCCGCCATATTATCTGTTTCAACGACAACTTGCCGCTGTGCATCAAGTACCCGAAAATAAGAATAATGTGCTGAAGAGGGGTGAAATGAGGCAGTATGAGTCTCATGGGAATTGACCGCTCCCATTCTTACCATTTTTTTCAATAAGGCTTTGTCAAAGGCGGGCTGCTGTAAAATACTTTGTAATTCAGTCAACTCAGCTGAGAGCAATGTGCGATGTTCATGGCCAATATTACTCAGTAATGTCCAGTACAAAAAGCCACAAGCTAATAAAAGGCTAGTACTCGCAGTAATGATATATAACGTCACCAACCTGCCTGCCAAAGACCAGCGCGTGGTGGTATTAGCGTTTTTCAAAAACATAGCCCACACCTCGCACCGTATAAATTAACTTCTGTGCAAAGTCATCATCAATTTTTCGCCTTAAACGCCTCACCGCAACATCTACTACATTGGTATCACTGCTAAAATTAATTTCCCACACCTGTTCTGCAATAAAGGTACGCGACAATACCTCACCTTGCCTTCTAGCCATTAATAGTAATAACTGGAACTCCTTAGGTGTTAAATCAATCCGAATGCCATTACGTTTGACTTGATGCTTGATGGCATCAATTTCCAAATCAACAATATGGATAATATTGATCTCACGTACGGGACCTCTGCGTAATATTGAGCGAATACGTGCCAATAACTCAGAAAAAGCAAACGGTTTCACCAAATAATCATCGGCTCCCAATTCCAAACCTTTTACCTTATCTGCCACACTATCTCTAGCGGTTAAGAGCAAAACCGGTACTTGTTTTTTTGTCTGTTGCAAATCGGACAAAATAGACCAACCATCTTTGCCGGGCAACATAATATCCAGAATAATTAAATCATAATGAATATGGTCAATATTATGCTGACCATCTATGCCATTGATTGCAATATCAACCACAAACCCTTCTTCCGTCAATCCTTTCGCCAAAAAAGTTGCCGTTTTATATTGATCTTCAACAATCAAAATGTGCATCAGTCTATTAATTTTACCTATTAAAAACAGCCATTAAAAATAAAGCAGTACAGCTGATAAATCAACATGCTACCCTGCTTAGCTATCCATTGGTGCGCTGCTTCGATATATGAGAAAAAGACTCCCTTGCGTCAAGCTCTCTGGTTCCATTGCCTGTACGCAAATAATATTTAGCAACATTATTCACGCTTAAATAAACGGGGCTTTCAGACGGCTCTATAAAAATACGACAAACATCTTTTCCGTCTATTTCATGGAAAACACAATGTACAAGGGAACACACATCCCCTCCTAAGCGTATTTTTATGAGATTCATAAGACAAAGTTCAAACCCATCTCGATTTTTATGCCGAAAAGCTTGATAATCATTTTCCAAACCAACAACCTGCCCCTCATCATCAACGCCTATCAACAAATTACCACCTTGGTGGTTCATTAAGCCGGCAATACTTTTAGCAATGACCAATTCAAGGTCTTTATTCGTTTTTTGTTGTCTAAAGTCCCAACGCATCGAAGATTTAAATTCAAGACGTTCATTTTCATTACTTTTAATCAATGTAGGCAAATCTTCTGCCAACTCTTTTTCCAGCTGGAAAACTCGTTGATGCGATTTCATTAAAGATAAATGATAAACAGCAAAAACAGCCCCAATGCAACTGCCTAATATGGCAAACACCAAGCTCATCGTCACCATTTCTAAGCGAAAAGAATCTTTAAATCGGTCTAAAAGAAAAGCCCACAAATCTTGATAACCACTCAGTTGAAGGCTATCATTAAACTCAAACCAGTAGACTGCTTTAGTAATGGGGTGCAATAAGATAACACTAATCAAAGCCCCCATTAAAATATGTACCGTAATGACGCGTATTTTGGTTGATAGGGTCATAAAAAATTAAATTCAATAGGAAAAAAGGTGCTATGTTTTTAAAAAATAGCTCTGCAGAAGTCATGCAACTTCAGTGTACGCCGAAGTTTACCCTAAGCATTCCTTACTGCACTAAAAATTCCGTAAAAAATAAATCTCTTAAACCATCGCTATTTTTTGCATATTGCCTTAACGCATCCTCGACAGCCTTTAAGGATTCTTCTCTTAATTGCTCCCGTTGCTCCATCGTTTGCAAATCAGCCGCCGACATGCCGCTATATAACATAATTAAACTATGGCGTAATACCGGAAAATGCTTTTTAACTTTTTCAATTGATTTATCACCTTCCACCATTAATTGCACATTAATGCGCAAATACTTGCGCGCCTCGGCAAGGTTTACCGTAAACTTAGGTGTCATTTCCAAATACTCAATAGTCTCCTCAACACCCTCATCCTCTCCCGCTAATACAAACTGAGGCAAACACCATAAACTAATTAATAATAAAAAAATACGCACTAGAGTCTCCATTAAAATTTACCCTATTCTGTATGACTATAAAGGGTGGTAAAAAAACTTCCCGCAATCATCATTGCACAGAAGTATAAGTTAATTAAAGGGCTAATCCTACCATAGTAGTCATTTTCTCTTAACTTGCCAAAGAATGCACCAAGACATCTTGATAATAACGAATCCGATCAATATATTTCACAGGCTCCGAGCCTCTGGCATAGCCATATTTTAAATTTTTATAATACTTTTTTTGGCTTAATAAAGGCAAGACTTCACGCATATCATGCCAAGTACTGGGGCTCTTGCCTAACTCTCTCGCCAGCTTTCTAGCATCTAATAAATGAGCAAAGCCAACATTATAAGCTGCCAAGGCAAACCAAACTCGGTCAGTAGCCACCACATCGTCCGGAATTCTACTCAACATATGTTGCAGATATTTCGCACCGCCTTTAATGCTTTGTTGCGGGTCAATGCGTTTTTTAATTCCCATTGCTTTTGCCGTTGTTTGAGTGAGCATCA
>JALSIU010000112.1 GCA_026989715.1 Methylomonas sp. | reverse complement strand
ACACTGCGGGCAATCGACATGCAAAAAAGCGGCATGCGTTAGCAAAGGTGAATTAGAGCCATCTAACACCACATCTTTAGGTAATTCCACCGGCAAATCAGCCTCAGGAACCGGAACCGTGCCACAGTCATCGCAATAGATAATGGGAATAGGTGCTCCCCAGTAGCGTTGCCTAGAGACTCCCCAGTCATGTAAGCGAAAGTTTGTTTTGCGCTGGCCTTTGTTTTCCTGCTCTAATTTATCTGCAATCGCAACAGTTGCCTCAGCCGAACTCAAGCCATCAAATTCTGCCGAGTTTTGTAACACGCCTTTCTCCGTAAAAGCGCGCTCCGCAATACTGTCATCAGTCTCATTTGTCGCAAAAATAACCTGTTTAATGACGATATTATATTTTTGCGCAAATTCGTAATCACGTTGATCATGTGCAGGTACGGACATTACCGCCCCTGTGCCATAGCTCATCAAGACAAAATTAGCAATCCAGACAGGCACTAATTCGCCTGTAATAGGGTGTTTTGCCCAAAAACCTGAGTCAATGCCTTTCTTTTCCATTGTTTCTAAGGCAGCTTCTGATGTTTCCGTATGACTACATTCTTCTAAAAAGGCTGCGATCTCCGTATTCTCTTTAGCTGCAGCCAACGCCAAAGGATGCTCTGCGGCAACGGCTAAATAGGTCACGCCCATTAAAGTATCCGGACGTGTGGTATAAATCTCCACTGCATCCATGCCTTCTATTGCAAAACGCACTTCCAAGCCTTCCGAACGCCCAATCCAGTTTGCCTGCATGGTTCTAACTTGCTCAGGCCAGCCCTGCATTTTATCGAGTGAAGTCAGTAACTCATCGGCATAAGCCGTAATGCGCAAAAACCATTGTGAAATGGCTTTTTTCTCGACAGCAGTGTCACAACGCCAACAGCAGCCATCAATGACTTGCTCATTGGCCAATACGGTTTGATCATGCGGACACCAGTTGACTGCCGAAGTTTTTTTATAAACTAAGTCTTTTTCTAATAGTTTTAGAAAAAACCACTGCTCCCACCGGTAATAGTCAGGATCACAAGTGGCTAATTCACGACTCCAGTCATAGCCAAAACCCAGTTGCTTTAATTGCTCACGCATATAATCAATATTTTCATAAGTCCATTCGGCCGGATGGACATTATGCTTCATCGCCGCATTTTCTGCGGGCAAACCAAAGGCATCCCAGCCCATAGGTTGCATAACATTTTTACCTTGCATACGCTGGTAACGACTAATCACATCACCAATGGTATAGTTGCGCACGTGCCCCATATGCAGTCGACCACTAGGATAAGGAAACATTGACAAGCAATAATACTTCTCTTGGCTCTCATCAGCAGCAGCTTGAAATACGCCTGATTGCTCCCATTGAGCTTGTACCTCGGACTCAATTTCTAGTGGTTTATAATTTTCTTGCATTGTTACTCGTCAATTTGCATTCAAAAGCGTTAGAATACCTTACAGCGAAGTAAATCTAAAGCCTTTTTAGGGAGCAATTCTTATGAGCGAAAATAAACTCACCAAAGCCTACAATGACTTCATGGAGTACATGTATGAAGCCACTGACGATACTATCCACTCCATTGCCGATAACCTAGAATCTGCAAAAGAAAAAATCAGCGAACTAGGCGGCTTATCACAAGATGAAATCAACCATATTAGTGATGCCGTTTCCAGAGATATATACCATGCGGCACATAATACAGCAGATGACAGCAATGACTCATTGACCGAATGGCTTAAGTTTGATATTGAACTATTAGAAAATTTTGCACTCGAATCCTTCCGTAATGTTGCCGATAAAACACGTATTGAACTGGCAAAATTATCCCAAACGGCCGAACAATACAGTCACCCCTATAAAACAGGTGATGTAACAAGCCCCGGCACATTCCACTGTGAAAAATGCGGCAAAGTGATTGCTTTTAAAAGCACCGGCATCATTCCAAAATGTCCGGAGTGTGGTGCAGAAACTTTTATACGCTCATAACTTCACTTATAATGATAATTTAATTGTTAGATTTATTGGGGAACAGAATGCGCAGGGTCATCTTTAATCAAAAAGGCGGTGTAGGAAAATCGACTATTACATGTAACTTAGCCGCTATTAGTGCCATAGAAGGGAAACGCACCTTAGTCATTGATTTAGATATACAGGGCAATGCCACCCAATATTTATTAGGCAGTAAAGTAACCGATGCGGAACAAACCATTGCCCGTTTTTTTAAAGGTTGCTTAAGTTTAGGCATTTTTGGCGGGCAAGATGGCCTCGATACCGTTATTCATGAAACGCCTTTCCCTAATTTATTTGTATTGCCATCACACCCGGATTTAGAGCCCTTACAAGGCCGCTTAGAATCACGCTATAAAATATTCAAACTCAAAGAAGAGCTCGATAAACTAGAAGGCTTTGATGAAATCTATATAGATACCCCGCCTATTCTCAATTTTTATAGCCAATCGGCACTGATTGCCGCTAATAAATGCCTCATTCCTTTTGATTGTGATTCGTTTGCACGCGAAGCATTGTATACATTGATGCAGGCCTTAGCGGAGGTCAAAGCAGACCATAATGCCGATCTTGAAATTGAAGGCATTATTGTCAATCAATTCCAAGCACAAGCCCGCCTACCACGACAACTGGTAGATGAATTGCTGGCAGAAGGCTTACCTGTGTTAAACAGTAAAATTTCACCATCAGTAAAAGTCCGCGAATCACACTCCGCCTCACAACCTTTAGTGCATTACTTACCCAATCATAAACTAACCAATGAATTTAGAGAGCTGCATATCGAAATTCATACTTAAAAATATGACCGGGGCGCAATGCTTTTAAGCGGTTTTAGACAAAGCACCGCGCCCGAGCCCCACAAAAAAGCCAAGAGAACCAATATCATAATAGGCTTATCGCCCATACGCGCATACGGCGTTAAACCACTCATAGGCGGAATATCAGCCGTTATACTCGCTCTTTCTCTCATAGGTGCTTGCTGAATAATATCGCCTTTTGCGGACACAATAGCCGTTACCCCCGTATTCGTCACCCGCAATAAATAACGCCCCGACTCCAAAGCCCTCATGCGCGCAATCTGCATATGCTGATAAGGCTCTATCGAGCCATCAAACCAACCATCATTGGTGACATTCACCAAAAAACGTGCGGCTTCTATCTGGCGAATACTTTGCGCCCCGAACGCATCTTCATAGCAAATCGATGTCACAAAATGATGCCCTGCTACCTGAAGTAACGGTTGCTCAGCATTCCCTGCACTAAACTTTCCTAATCTAATATCCATTAAGCCTAAAATATAAGCTGACAACGGTTGCCAAGGAAGATATTCACCAAAAGGCAGTAAATGTATTTTTTTATACCATCCAGGGGTCTTTCCAAGCACTAAAACCGAATTATATAATTTACCCGCATCATCCTTATAAGGTAGGCTGGTAATAATATCGGTATGAGTGCGTACCGCCTCTTGCTCTAAAGGCTTTAAATAACCCTCTTTTACCTCCGCATAATAAGCAGGAATAGCCGTTTCCGGCCAAATAATAACATCAGAGTCCCAGTGTTTTGCACTATCATCATAATATTGCTTTAAAGTCACATTTCTATTAGCCAACACCCACTTATCCTTTTGTGCGATATTCCCTTGAATCAAACTGACTTTAATCAAATCCTCTTGCACATCCGTCCAATTAATTTGCCTTAATATTTGTCCACCTAAAAGTAAACCTACAAATATTACTAAAGCCATACCAATTTTAGCTTTATCAATTATTGCCTCAGCCCATAAAGCCGCCATCACCAGCACTATAAATCCCGTTCCATAACTACCTAACACGGGAATATAACCTGATAAAGGTGAATCCAACTGACTATAAGCGACTTGCAGCCAAGGGAAACCA
>JALSIU010000111.1 GCA_026989715.1 Methylomonas sp. | reverse complement strand
GCCAATATGCGGCACACGCTACACGCACAACACCAAAAACTGAGCCAACTGAGCCAAACACTCAATGTTGTCAGCCCATTAGCCACCCTACACCGAGGTTATAGCTTAAGCAGTAATGAACAAGGCACCTTGATCACTTCCAGCAAACAACTCAAAATAGGGCAACATATCACAACTCGGCTGGCAGAAGGCGAGTTCAGCAGTCAAATACAGGAACTAAACCATGAATAAAATGTTTTATATATTGCTTCTCATCCCACAACTACTCTGGGGTGCGGCACTCCCTCAACAACTCGCCGTACCCGGCGGCATCGTCAATATAGAGCTAGGTTATATCGTCAACCCTGCCCCTCAAGTTTTTTTCCAAAAAAAGCGGGTTTTAGTGCTAGAAAATGATAAGAAATGGTATGCCGTTGTCGGCATACCACTGACAACAAAAGCAGGAAAATACGCAATACAGGTGGTCTCAGCTAAAAAAAGTACGGATATTTATTTTAAGGTTGCCGATAAAGATTACCCTGCACAATATATTACGCTCAAAAACAAACGCATGGTCAACCCCAACCCTGACGATATTAAGCGTATCACCAGCGAACGCCCTGCCATCTCTAAAGCCCTAACGACCTGGAGTACCCAACCTATCAATAACTTGCTATTTAAGCTACCGGTTGATGGTCGTTTAAGCAGCCCTTTTGGGCTCAAGCGTTTTTTTAACAACCAAGCTAAAAATCCACATAGCGGCTTAGATATTGCTGCGCGAACAGGTGCACCGATTATGGCGCCGGCGCCGGGTATCGTCATTAATACCGGAAGCTATTATTATAATGGCAATACTGTCTTTGTTGACCATGGCCAAGGCTTAATTACAGGCTATTTTCATATGTCTAAAATATTAGTCCGCCCTGGGCAATTAGTCGATAGCGGCACTAAATTAGGCGAAGTGGGCGCAACAGGCCGCGTAACAGGGCCGCACCTACACTGGAATGTTTATTTGAACCACACCAAAGTAGACCCCGCCCTATTTGTCCCTGAATTAGCCCGTCAACTCACTGCTCAAACACCCTAAAATAGTCATTACCTTTTCAATCTAAACATCGTAAAATGATACTCACACTATGACTCATCACAGGAAAATCAACATGCAATTTTCAACCACCGCAGAAATAGCAGGCAAAACCATTCAAGAAAATCTAGGTGTTGTCGCAGGCAATGTCGTCCAATCAAAACATGTCGGCCGCGACATGATGGCGAGTTTAAAAAGCATTATTGGCGGCGAAATAGCCGGCTATACTGAAATGCTAGCTGATGCTCGAGATGTTGCGATTGCCAGAATGGTTGATGAAGCGAAAAAACGCGATGCCGATGCCATTGTCAACATCCGTTTCACGACCAGTGCAATTATGGCCAGCGCATCAGAAATATTAGCGTATGGCACAGCAGTAAAATTAAAAGATTAAAATCAGGTAAGGCCAGATTAATCACTTTCTGGCCTGTTTTTATCAACCACCGGAGAAAAAGCCTGCAACTTAAAAAATACAGTGCATCAATAAAAATGGTACATCACCGCTTGCCTGTTTAGGTCGTGCATTGCCCGCCGCTGAACTCATAAAACGACAACTTACTCGATGCTTGCCACCACTGATTTCAATAAAATAAGGAATGCTGCGTGGTAATTTAGCAATTATCATTTGATAAGGTTGCGCTTGCTCTAAGGTAGTCTGATAAAAACCATTCATGGCAACTTCTTCCGAGGTATTGCCGCTTAAACGAATAAAATTCAAAATTAAATCAATGGCGGTGCGAATAGCTGAAAATTGCCCAATCCACATCTGAAAATCTTGATTTTGCACGTCTTCACTTTGTTCTAACCAATAGTGGTACGATGGCAAATCAAAAGAACAAGTGCCACCGGGGATGCTACTACGCTGAGTAATAGCTTTAAATAAATCACTTTCCATTCCCGATAAATCCAGCTTGCCATTGATGGCATAAAGCGTCTTACTGATTGCACTTAAATCATCCAAAATTTTACGCAACCTAGAAATATCAACGCCTTCATGCGTGGATAATTGATTAAATCTATTAGAATGCCGCTCCAACTCTTTTAATGTTTCCGCTTTTAAATCATGTCGGCTGAAAATTTGCAAAATATCGACCAAAATACTGACCGTCACCCGCTTATCCCAAATCGTACTGCCGGATAAAAAATGATCCAATTGCAAAAAAAGTTGTTCCAAACGCATAAATACCCGCATACGCTCATTCAAAGGGAACTCGTAACTAATATATTCCGTTGTCACTGTCTTTGTTTTAAAAATTTGGCATGTAATCTATGCACTTGCTGCTCTAAACCAGCAAGACTTTGCGTATTATCAATGATGCTATCAGCTTGACTCAAACGCTCAGCACGGCTGACTTGACTGTTAATAATAGCCATAATTTGACTATCATTTAATTTATCTCGTGATTTAACGCGCTGAATTTGTAACGCAACGGGACAATCAACGACCAAAATATGCTGCACAAAAGACTGCATTTTAGTTTCTATTAATAGAGGAATGGCAATCATAACATAAGGTGCTTGCAAGGTACTCACTTGCGCATCAATCTCAGCATAAATAAGCGGGTGCATGATTTGCTCAAGTAATGTCTTTTTTACAGGGTCATTAAAAATAATCTCGCGCAATATCGCACGATTTAACTCACCAGTCGCAGTCAGTACCTCCACACCAAAAACGTCAATAATACGTTGCAGTGCTATTTGCTTGGGCGCAACGAGTGCATGCGCTATCACATCGGCATCAATAACGGGGACACTTAATTGTTTAAATAAATCAGCAACAACTGACTTACCAGATCCGATGCCACCTGTCAGGCCGACCTTATACATAAACTATTGCAACCCCACATAGCTTAGATAAAAAGCATTCAATGACTCACCCCATAGCAATGCTATCCACCCGGCAACAGCAAGATAAGGACCAAAAGGAATAGGAATGCTTTTATCTTGACCCCGAAAAACAATCATACTCAGGCCAACGACTGCCCCCACCAAAGAAGAAAGCATAATAATTAATGGCAAATATTGCCAACCTAGCCAAGCACCAAACAATGCCAATAATTTAAAATCTCCATAACCCATACCCTCTTTACCCGTTAACAACTTAAATAACTGATAAATTGACCATAAAATAAGGTATCCGGCAATTGCTCCAATAATACTAGAATACGGGTCGGTAAAAATATGCAATAAACTTAAAAACAGCCCTAACCACATAACAGGCAAGGTAATGCTGTCAGGTAACAGCTGTTGGTCAAAATCAATACCACTCAAAGCAATCAACACCCAAGTTAATAACAAAGCAAATACAGTCGCAAGCTGCCCGCCTAATTGGTAGGCAGCCACCATAGACAATACACTGGTCAAAGCCTCGACAAAAGGATAACGAATAGCAATATTAGTGCCGCAATTCGCACATTTGCCGCGCAAAAACAAATAACTTAAGACAGGAATATTTTGATACGCTTTAATGCCTTGCTCACATTGAGGACAGTGCGAGTGTGGTAAAGATAAGTTAAATATTTCAGGCTCATGCTTGCTAATAGGCAATTCTAAAAATGTTTCGCATTCTTGTCGCCAACCGCGCTGCATCATAATAGGGAGACGATAAATAACGACATTAAGAAAACTACCCACCAATAAACCCATTATGCCTGCCAGTAGAATGACTAATAAGGGAAACTGCAAAATAATTGACAAAGAGGACATATATTGATTCCAAATAACAATAAAAGGCACTTTTCTATCTTTACGATAGAATATGACGCTTTAAATGACTAAAACGTACGCGACACCCAAATAAGTTCAACAACATTATCCCTTTGCTCATTTTGATAAAGGGGATAACGCCAAGTTCAGTGGCCGCTGGAAGATGTACAATGAACTCT
>JALSIU010000110.1 GCA_026989715.1 Methylomonas sp. | reverse complement strand
GGCAAATGTGCAGCTTGAGTCAGCTTAAAGTCAAAGCGAACGCGACGCGCATTATAATCAGGCAAACCACTCACAACACCTTGTATTAAAAATTCCTGTCCCTGTAACGCAGGCTTTAACACCTTATCCAAATATTGCTGTGCAATCAAGCTGGTCCAAAGTACGCCTAACAGAAAATACGCAATACGCCGATATTTAAAATAGACAAAAATAGGTGCTAACAACACTAAGCAAGTTAGTACAAGCATGCTAGGCAATTCACGCCATTGTTGCACCCACCAACAGCCAAAGCCAAACGATAATACAGAAAATAACATGGCTTTATACGCCTATCTTATTATGGCCATAACACCCGTTGCTCCTTTACAAAAATCATGCCGTTCTCTCATCTAAAGACTCCACTTGCAGCTCTCGAAATAGCCTACGCTCGAACCTTAAAATCTGCTACACTAAAAACCTTCGCATATGAATGGATAATACATCATGCCTAAAAAGCTTCTCAAAAAATATATTCCATCAACAGAATCCATCAAAGCCAATAAAAACCTAACATTTTTAGGTGATAAGCTACACGACCCTAATCTTTGGCATCTTAACCGGCGTTCCGTCTCGGCAGCATTTGCTATCGGTTTATTTGCAGCATGGATACCCACACCTGGACAAATGGCCATTGCCGCTATTTTTGCCCTTTATTTCCGTGCCAACCTTCCAATATCAGTGGCCTTAGTCTGGATAACCAACCCGCTCACAATGCCACCGATGTTTTATTTTGCCTATCTGGTCGGATTATGGGCATTAGGTCAACCTGCACCCTCGGCCGATTTTGTATTTTCTATCGACAGCATCATGGCCAGTTTAGGTGATATAGGCGGCCCTTTTTTATTTGGTTGCTTAATTTTAGGGGTAATTTCTGCCATTGCCGGCTATTTTGGCATACGCTTCTATTGGCGACAGCACGTCATCAAACAATGGCAACAACGCGCTATACAACGGCAGAAAAACTAATCTAAATAATCTCACTTTGGGGCTTAAATAAAGCCTCAAAGCTTAATCAACCATTAAGCCATCGGCCATATGCAATACCCTATCCATACGTCCTGCCAAATCAGGATCATGCGTAACAATCAAGAAACTAATGTTTAATTCCTGATTTAATTCCAACATCAGCTGATAAATGCTTTCGGCTGTTTTACTGTCTAAATTCCCCGTGGGCTCATCTGCCAAAATACATTTTGGCTTATTGATTAAAGCGCGAGCAATCGCAACCCGTTGCCGCTCCCCGCCGGATAACTCACCGGGTTTATGCTTAATTCGATGTGCCAAGCCAACGCGTTCTAAAATATCTATCGCCCGTGTTTTTGCCTCAGCAAGCGTACAGCCACCAATCAACGCAGGCATCGCCACATTTTCTAGTACGGTAAATTCACCCAATAAATGATGAAATTGATAAATAAACCCTAAAGAACGATTACGTAATTGAGACAGTTTTGCTTGCCGTACCGTATTCAAATTAACCCCGGCCAAAATGACTTCACCACTTGTTGGCTTATCCAGCCCCCCTAATAGATGCAATAAAGTACTTTTACCTGAACCCGAAGTTCCCATAATCGCAACACGTTCTCCTTCGGCGACTGAAAAATCAATGCCCTTTAACACATCAACCTTTAAATCACCTTGTTTAAAGCGTTTAGTTAATTGCCTGCATTGCAAAATAACGGTATTACTCATAGCGTAATACCTCCGCAGGATTCACACGCGAAGCCTGCCAAGCAGGGTACAGGGTTGCCAATAAAGAGAGTGCAAAAGCAATAATGGCAATCACATAAACATCTGTCCAAACTAATTTAGAAGGTAAAGTGCTAATATAATAAACATCTGCCGCCATAAAGTTAACTTCAAAAAACTGCTCGATGGCCGGCACAATCGTTTCAACATTAAGTGCCAACAATACACCGCAAACTGTTCCAATTGCCGTACCAACAAAACCGATAATGGCACCTAAAGTAATAAAAATCCACATCACCGACATCGGCGTTAAACCCTGTGTTTTTAAAATGGCAATATCACCGCGTTTATCCGTCACCACCATCACCAAAGTGGAAACAATATTAAAAGCCGCAACCGCAACAATTAATAACAAAATAATAAACATAACCCGCTTTTCCGTTTTAATGGCACGAAAAAAGTTACTATGCGCTTTCGTCCAGTCACTCACATAATATTGGCCGCGCAAATCACGCGCCATTTTATAAGTAATTTCAGGCGCATTAAATAAATCATCCAATTTCAAACGCAGCCCTGACACACTCCCCTCCAAACGAAATAATTTTTTCGCATCCGCAATATGAATAATGGCCATATTACGATCATACTCATACATGCCTACTTTAAAAATCCCACTCACCGTAAACCGGCGTAAACGCGGAATAATGCCGGCAGGTGTTGAATTAACTTGTGGACTAATGACCGTAATCTTATCGCCTACCATCGCACCTAAATAGGTTGCTAACTCAGCACCCAGCACAATTTGATACTTACCTGCTTGTAAATCGGTTAAGGCTCCGGATTGCATTTTGGCACCGACTTCAGACACCGCCCCTTCCTCACTCGGTAAAACACCACGCAATAAAGTTCCACTCACTCTGCGGCCTGCATTAATCATCACCTGCCCTTTAACAAAGGGCGCCGCACCTTCCACATGCGGGTAATCGTTAATGCGCTGCTTCAATACCTGCCAATCCGCTAAACGCCCCCCTCTTCCTGAAATGGTTGCATGCGCCGTCATTCCCAAGATACGTTGCCGCAACTCGGCTTCAAAGCCATTCATAACGGATAGCACCGTAATTAAAGCGGTGACACCCAGCGCAATCCCTAAAACAGAGGTTAGGGTAATAAAAGAAATAAACTGGGTACGCCGTTTGGCACGCGTATAACGTAACCCAATATACAAAGTAAGGGGTTTAAACATAAAATAGAAATTATAATTAACAAAAAAGAGACGACTGCTGTCAGTAAGACAATAGAGCGTGGCTTATTGACATTCAGAACATAAACCATAGAGATATAGACTATGATCGGTTAATTCATAGCCCAATTGCTTGGCAATTTTACTTTGCCTATCCTCAATCACATCATCTGTAAATTCATCTACTTTACCGCATTTAACACAAACGACATGATCGTGATGCTTACCTTTGTTCAATTCAAAGACCGAGTTACCGCCTTCAAAATGATGTCTATTCACTAAGCCTGCTGCTTCAAACTGAGTTAAAACGCGATAAATCGTTGCCAAACCAATCTCTTCATTTTCGCTCAACAAAACCTTATAGACTTGTTCAGCGCTCAAATGACGCTTATCCGTCTCACGCTCCATAATCTCCAGAATTTTTACGCGCGGCAAAGTTACTTTCAAACCCGCATCTCTTAACTCTTGAGTTTCCACTCTTTTTCTCCTAGCATTCCCGGCACCTCAAAAAGAAGTGCTTCATATCCCTATATTGTAAAGCTTTTCAGGCAAAACAAGAATAAACCAAGTAAAATAGTTGGCATTCGAACTTAATGACCTAGTCGCTTTACAGGTATGATGACAAAAATACCCATGACTAACCTTTTTTAAACAACCTAACATGCTTCACATACTGCGTTTTTTTACCCTCATTATTCCACTTATCGTGCTATCGGCTTGCTCAACGCTCGCTGTTGATGTGCCACTGGTCTATAAAATAGACATTGACCAAGGCAATGTCATTGACCAAGAAATGATTAACCAATTACGCCCCAATATGACCAAGCGGCAAGTGATTTATGTTTTAGGCTCACCTTTATTAGTTGACCCGTTTAACAACAATCGTTGGGATTATATTTATTCCGTACAACTTGGCAAAGAAGACCGCAACCAACAACGTATTGCCTTAATTTTTTCCGGTGACAACTTAATTCGTATTAATGGCGATTTA
>JALSIU010000109.1 GCA_026989715.1 Methylomonas sp. | reverse complement strand
CCTAGCTGCCGCAAAATGCCGGCACTATGGCCACCGCGTCCAAACGTACAGTCGATATAAATACCCTCTGCGTTTATGGATAATGCCTGCAATGCTTCTTTATATAATACGGGTAAATGCACTCATACTTCCTAAATCAAAAAGACAAATTACCCAATTCAGCCAAACCTTCATCGTCACCACCATCCATCCATTCATTTTCTTTAGCTGCCCATGCAAGCTCATTCCAAATCTCAAATTTATTGAGTTGCCCGACTAAAATAAGTTTTTTTTCCATACTCGCAAAGCGTCTTAATTTTTCAGAAAGCAACAACCGCCCCTGCCCATCCATCTCTGCTTCCGTTGCATTACCAATCATAAAACGACGCAACTTACCGGCCATTTTATTCAGCGTAGGTAGTTTACTAATGGTCAGCTCAAGCTTCTCCCACTCAGGCAAGGGATAAAGCCATAAACACCCAGGTTCTCCAATACACTTTTCATTCACAGCAACCGTAACAACCAACTGCCCTTCACAAATATCCTGCAACTCTTCTCGATAACGTGTCGGAATGGCAAAACGCCCCTTTGCGTCTAAATTAATTGCCATCACGCCTCGAAACACTTTTTCCCCTTTAATTCCAAAAGCTTCCAAAAAAATAAGCTAAAAAACACTTTTCTCCACTTTTTACCACTTAACACAAACTATAGTTTTCTCTCTTTCGATAGTCAAGAATACTGATAAATAATTTTCCTTTTTTGGACAATGACTTAGATAATACTTATTCACCCAATTTCTCACCACCGACCCTAAAAAAAAATACAATATCTATCATATATTTAAAATTTATAGTTAATGTCATTTATTAGGTTTAAAAAAAACAGTAGTTTTTATACCAAAAAATACCACCCTCACCTACTGCCGTTCAAAATAGCCTTTGTAACAGGCAATAAAAAACCCATAAAGTAAGCTCGTACTTTATGGGTTTTCATAGCTTAAGCTAGTATGCTAATTTTATAAATTAGCGTACACATTTGCCTAGAAGGCAATTTTACATGCTACTACCGCATTTTCCTTCACCACACTTTCCTTCCATCGCCATCGCTTTACTACCTTTCTTAGCTTTTGGCATAGGCTTATTACCAGCGCATTTACCTTCCGATGTCTTTTCTAAAGCGCCTTTAGGCATCATGCTCGCACCACATTTACCTTCGCCGCAAGCACCGCCTTTCATTTTCATAGCACCTTTTGCCTTATCAGCTTGTGCAAGCTGCATATAACCACTGCTTAATTCAGTCATAGCAAAAGGATCGCTTTCTACATCAGTACGACCTTCAGCCATAACGGCTGTAGCCGTTAAACCAGAAACTAATGTACTTCCCACCATAAGTGCCAAAGGTGATTTTTTTATACTCATTACTCTTCCTCAAAAATATTCAAACAGTAGGCATTCATTCTTATGCCAATAAGAAAATAGTTGCCAAACCTAAAAATGACATAAAGCCAATCACATCGGTGACCGTCGTCAGTAACACCCCACCTGCCAAAGCGGGGTCGATGCCACGTTTATGTAAAAATAGCGGTATCAATACCCCCGCTAAAGCAGCACAACTTAAATTAATAACCATCGCTGCCCCTAACATGACCCCTAATGGCGTATTAGAGAACCAATAGGCAGCAATCATCGCCACCACCACAGACCAGACAACACCATTGACAGCACCCACCGCCAATTCTTTAAATAAAAACGACATCGCATTTGACGGCGCAATTTGATGTAGCGCCAAGCCACGAATAACAAGAGTCAATGTCTGGCTTCCTGCAATACCTCCCATACTGGCAACCACCGGCATTAATACTGCCAAAGCAACAATTTGATCAATGGTGGCTTCAAACAAACCAATAACCCAAGATGCCAAGAAGGCAGTGAATAAATTCACTCCGAGCCAAACTGCACGGCGGCGCGCACTGACCAATACCGGTGAAAATAAATCATGCTCTTCATCCAAGCCGGCAGAGCTCAAAACAGCCCGTTCAGCCTCTTCCCTCACAACATCAAGCACTGTTTCCAGTGCAATTCGACCAGTCACCTCGCCCTGCTCATTGACGACAGCAGCCGATAACATATCTCGATATTCAAAAATTGCCGCCACCTCAGAAACAGGCATATTTTCAGGAATTGCCTCAGCCACATTATCCATTATTGTCGCAATAACAACATGTACATCACTGGTTAAAATAGTTGCTATGGCGACCATCCCTTGATATTTATTGCTCCTATCCACAACAATTAAACTATCCATATTGGCAGGCATCTTACCTTGCGCACGCAAATACCTTAATACTGCATCCACCGTCACATCGGCACGAATCGTCAAAGCATCCAGATTCATCAAACCTGCAGCGGTATGTCCATCATATGATAAGGCCGCTTCCAAGCGACTATCACCTTCATTTTTAAGAATCTTTTCCCTAACATCGTTTGGGAAATCAGCGACTAAATCAGCCATATCCCGTGGCTCCAATTGACTAGCGGCAATCACTAAATCTTTTGCTGCCGTACGCTCAATCAAACCAACCCGCACTTCCCCTTGTAATGCGACAAGCGTTTGCCCCATCGCCTCCGGTGCCATAATGTCCCACAACTGATACCGATAATCTATAGGCAAAGACCTAAGCAATAAAGCGATCTCGGTAGGATATAAACTATGCAAATGACTACGTGCATCATAAAGAGCCTTATTATCAAGGTCATTCATGATTTGCTCTAAATTTAAATCAGAGTTATCTTGTGGTCTATTTATTGACATATCTATCCTTTTTTATTTCTTGGTAAACAATCTGTTACTGCAATTCCCGATGCCTGACGATAACATTAAATGCTTTATTTTGGAAATATCGCGCCAGGCTATCTACTAAAAATACCGAACGATGCTGCCCACCCGTACAGCCTACGGCAACCGTTAAATAACTACGATTCTCTTTTTCAAAGCGAGGTATCCAACGCTCTAACAAAGAAGAAATATCTTGCAAAAACTCCACAGCAACAGCTTCTGATCGTAAAAAATCAACCACAGCTTGGTCTTTCCCCGTTAAACTGCGTAAAGCAGGGCTCCAATATGGGTTAGGTAAACACCTCGCATCAAATACAAAATCAGCATCAAGTGGTATGCCATGCTTAAAGCCGAATGACTGAGTTTGAATGAATATTTTCTGCTGCGCTCCTTCTTGCACATAATCTCGAACCAACTCCCGCAACTGATGATAATGCGTACGGCTGGTATCAATCACTAAATCCGCCAAATTAGCAACGGACTTCAACATATCCTTTTCAATTTTTATTGCCTCTTTTAAAGGCAAATGAGAATTAGTCAGTGGATGCCGGCGACGCGTCTCACTGTAACGCTTCAGTAGCACGCTTTCTTCTGCCTGCATATAAATTACATTGCATTCTATCCCTTGGTCTCGAATACAGGCTAATTTATCAGCAAAAGCATACAAACTATCGCCATGATTTCTGGCATCAATACCAATCGCCGTTTTACTATACGTTGATTGATCTCGCAACATTACATTGTTAACAAAATCATCTAGCAACGTAATCGGTAAATTATCGATGCAATAAAAACCGCAATCCTCCAAAGTATCTAAGGCAATACTTTTTCCAGACCCGGACAACCCTGTCAAAATCAATAATGTCAGCATTTATACACTACACTTTAATGACTATGCATAAAAAAACGAAGAATATAATGTTTACACTCTTCGTTAATTTAATCTGCGCGCAAAACTAACCGCGATGTGACTGCATTTTTTCTTTATGCTTAATAATTTGGCGATCTAATTTATCTACCATATTATCAATGGCAGCATACATATCTTCTTGCACATCCTCGGCAAATATTTTTGCACCACTAACTTGTACAGTTGCTTCTGCTTTTTGTTCTAATTTCTCAACTGTCAAAATCACATGAATATCAGTAACATGCTCAAAATGACGTTTGATTTTAGCAATTTTTTCTTCAACATGCTGCTTCATTGCTGCCGTTACTTCAACGTGATGACCTGTTATGCTAACTTGCATAAATATAACTCCTAACTAATTAATATTTCAAAAAACGCACCATTATACTACTTTCTTACAAAAGTCGCTTTCTTTGACTAGAAGAAGGGATGGATATTGCTTCACGGTACTTAGCAACCGTACGCCGCGCCACATTAATTCCTTTCTCTTTCAACAAGTCTGCCATCTTACTATCACTTAATGGTTTTGCCGGGTTTTCATTACTCACCAACTCTTTAATAAACGCTCTAATAGCGGTGGCAGAACACTCACCACCCGCCGCCGTTGAAACATGACTGGAAAAAAAATATTTGAATTCAATAATCCCGTTAGGAAGGTGCATATATTTTTGCGTTGTAACCCGTGAGATAGTGGACTCATGCAATTCCAGCTCTTCCGCAATATCTCGCAACACCATTGGCTTCATTGCAATAGCACCATGCTCAAGAAAGTCAGTTTGCTTAGCAATAATACTTTGACCCACGCGTAGCAATGTATCATTCCGACTATGCAAACTCTTAATAAACCAACGCGCCTCTTGCAGATGCTCCTTCATACTAACATTATCTTTACTATTATCTGCCCGCTTAATCATATTGGAATAAAACGGATTGACTCTTAGTTTAGGCGCAATATCCGGGTTTAAACTCACTCGCCACTCACCATTGACTTTCGTCACAAACACATCCGGCACCACATACTCAGAGTCAGTTTCTTCAATCGCTCTCCCAGGCATAGGATCTAGAGAGCGAACCAAACTAATCACTTGCTCTAGTACAGTTTCCGACACATCCAAGCGTCTCATTAATTTGGCCTTATCCTGAGTTGCCAGCAAATCCAAAAAGCGTGTCACCAACTCTAGTGCCTCATTGCGCAACGGCGTTGTTTCCGGCAATTGCAATAATTGCAAACGCAAACAATCCCGCAAATCTTCTGCCGCAACACCCGCCGGCTCAAACTGTTGCACCCTATGTAAAACAGCACAAAACTCTTCTTTTTCCAAATCATCAAACTGCGCCATCATTCCTTGATAAATTTCATCAACACTACTTCTTAAATAGCCATCAGCATTAATCGAATCAACAATAGCAATAGCAATAGCATGGTCTCTTTCTGAAAAAGGCACCATTTCCATTTGCCATAATAAATGATCCTGCAAACTTACCGACTTACTACGTTGTACTTCAAAATCGGGCGCGTCCGCTACAGGAGAGGCAGCATTCATTTGCGCAATATCAAACACATCTTCCCATGATGTATCGGTAGGTAACTCATCAGGCATATCGGTCTGTGAGCCCTCACTTCCAACCTGCTCTGCTTCATCTACTTTATCTATGCTCTCTTTTGGGGCTGCATCCTCCCCAATAATATGCCCCTCATCCTCAACAACCTCCAACATCATATTAGAGTCTAATGCCTGCTGAATTTCTTGCTGTAAATCAAGCGTAGAAAGCTGCAATAACTTGATCGCCTGCTGTAATTGCGGCGTCATCGACAGCTGCTGCCCCATCCGGAGTTGCAAAGACTGCTTCATTTAGCCCCCCTTAAGCCTACCAAGTAACATCACCACTTCCACCACCTTAAAGACTAAAATTTTCACCCAAATAAACGCGCCGTACTTCTTCATTTGCCACAATATCCGCAGAAGCCCCTTCAGCAATCACTTGGCCGGCATTCAAAATATACGCCCTATCACAAATACCCAAGGTCTCTCTAACATTATGCTCCGTAATTAACACACCGATATTGCGATTTTTCAAATGCGCAATAATCTTTTGAATTTCAATAACAGAAATAGGATCAACACCCGCAAAAGGCTCATCCAATAAAACAAACTCGGGATCAGTTGCCAAGGCTCGCGCTATCTCAACCCGTCGCCGCTCACCACCCGACAAGCCCATACCGATATTATTGCGAATATGAGTAATACTAAACTCATCTAACAACTCATCAATAATGAGCTCCCGCTGTCCTTTATTCAAATCTTGCCTCAGCTCCAAAACGGCACGCAAGTTATCCGCCACACTCAATTTTCTAAAAACAGAGGCTTCCTGTGGTAAATACCCTACCCCCAGCTTCGCACGCCGATGCATTGGATAATGCGTAATATCATGTTCATTATAAAAAATAGAACCGACATCAGCACGCACCAAGCCCACCAACATATAAAAGCTCGTCGTCTTCCCTGCACCATTTGGGCCTAATAAACCAACAATTTCATTACTCGCAACCTGCAAAGACACATCATTGACGACAACTCGCTTACCATAAGCTTTACCAATATTCTTGGCTGCCAATATCGCCATATTGTCAGTCTACCTTACTTTTCGGCTGCAAAATAACATGTACGCGCTTATGGGTTGATGTTGTATCGCCTGCTTTCAACACTTCTCTTAAGCGATCATACTCAATACGCTCACTTTTCGTACTGTTTTCGCCTTGCCAAACCACCGCACTTTCTAACAGAATAAGTAACTGAGTCTCTGGAAAATATTCGGCCGTTAAAGCATGACCATGCACATCATCTTTACCCGCCTCAGGCGTTTGTTTAAATTTAACAGGCGTTCCTGTTGCCACCATCTTTTGTATTTCTCTATTTTCCAGGTAAACAACCAGCTTATCTGCATCTAAGCGCATACTGCCCTGAATAACAACAACATCTCCCGTGTAAACACTCAGCCCTTTTTTTTCATCATAAAAGCCGGCATCAGAATCGACAGTAATCGGCTGAACAGCATCACCTTCCAAAGCACTTACCGTTGAGCATAGCACAAAACTTAGCAAAAAAAATAAGTACCACGGGCTTTTACTGATATTCATGCTTTCCCTTCACATTTGCTAATAATTCAATATACAACGGGGTCTGATAAAACAATTTCAAGCCCACTCCTGACATAGTATCCAACTCACTGACCAACTCAGCCCAATCATCTGTTTGCGCATAATTTCTCTTAGGCTCCAAGCGTAAATTAGTCGTTTTAATATCAATAGCACGCACCTGCTCCGCAGCGGCTCGACTAACCAAAACAGCACCATCCAGGTAGATTGTTTCGCCTCCGGAAGCAATACGCCCCATTTGTGCCTGCATACGCCAAGGAGGTGCCGGATCTTTAAAAATAAGCATAATAGGGTGCGTCAATTGGGTTTCATCATTTTCACTGTAATGCTCTAAATAATCCGCATCCAATTTATCCTGCGGCTTACCCTCTGTATTCATTTGCAACTTACTATACGTCACTGCAAAAAAGTCCGTAGTATATTCATGCTCATCTATTGGCCGTTCTAATTCCGGCGCGGGCACAAAATCGATGACCCACAATGAAAACAATAACATAATAATAAGAAAGCCATACCATTTGAAATGTTGCCCACGCATTTAGCGCAATACTCCGATTACAAAGACTAGCCAGCAAAAATCAATCATGTCATTACGCTAAATAAGCATCAATAATGGCATCCAGTTTCCCCTGCGCCTGTAAAATAAAATCACACACTTCACGCACCGCACCTTGACCTCCTAGGTGCTGCGTTTGCCAATCTACATAAGGCAAAATATGCGTATTTGCATCCTGAACAGCAACAGCCAGCCCTGCACGCACCAATACCGGCAAATCAATTAAATCATCACCGACATAAGCCGCCTGTAAGGGGGTGCACCCAACTTCCTCTATAATTTCCTTAAATGCAAAACGCTTGTCGGACTGCCCCAAATAAACCAATTCAATATCCAGGTTTTTCATCCGAAGCGCAACAGGTATTGAACTTCTCCCAGAAATCACGGCAACCTGAATACCCGCTTTTTGTAATAAACGTATCCCCAAGCCATCCCGCGTATTAAACGCCTTATACTCTTTACCTTGCTCATCAAAGAATAACCGCCCATCCGTCAACACACCGTCAACATCTAAAATTAATACTTTAATATTTTGTGCTTTTTTATAACTATCTTGCATTCTATATAATTCCGGCATGAACCAAATCATGCATATTTAATACACCTATAACATGCCGTTGCGCATCAACCACAATCAACGCGTTAATCTTTTTTTCTTCCATAAGCTGCATTGCTTCTGCCGCCAAAACATCCTGCGCAATCACCTGACAATCCGCCGTCATAACCTCAGCGACAGACACTACTTTGACATCAATAGACTTTTCCAACAACCGGCGCACATCACCATCAGTAAAAATCCCAGCCAAACACCCTTGCGCATCAACAACCGCCGTCACCCCTAATGTTTTAGCCGTCATTTCCACCAAAGCATCCATAATGGCAACCTGGCTTTGCACAACAGGCAATTCATCTCCCGTATGCATAATGTCACCGACCAAAATCAACAACCTGCGCCCCAAACTTCCGCCAGGGTGCGACAAGGCAAAGTCATCTCGTGTAAACCCCCGCATTGTCATTAAGGTAACCGCCAAGGCATCCCCTAATACCAAAGCAGCCGTTGTACTGGCAGTAGGGGCTAACCCCAACGCACACGCTTCTTTAGCAACCGCATTGCTAAGATGCACTGAAGCCAGACGCGCCAAAGCCGAATGCTCTCGTCCTGTGATTGCTATAAGCGATACTCCTAAGCGTTTAATGATGGGCAACAAAGTTAAAATTTCGCCCGTCTCCCCAGAGTTTGACAAAGCCAACACTACATCTTGTCGCGTAATCATGCCTAAATCGCCATGCCCAGCCTCGCCAGGGTGTACAAAAAAAGCAGGCGTACCGGTACTTGCCAATGTTGCTGCAATTTTGCCGGCAATATGTCCAGATTTACCCATACCGGTCACAACGACTCGCCCCGTACATTCCGCTATAATATGACACGCCTTAACAAAATCGGCATCAATTCGAGTCAATAATCCGGCAACGGCGGCCATCTCTATTTTGACAACATCAATGGCCGTATTAATCAGTTCACTATCCTGCATAAGTAGCTTAAGTAACACTCTGAAAAATGACCCACTGATAAACCAAGTAAGCAGCGAATAATCCGCCCCCTTCCCAGCGATTAATACTTCCTGCTTTAGAAAACCCCATACCTAAAATAAATAAAACCGCCGTAAAAGCCAACAACACTGGAAAATCCCGTCCAATAACAACCGCATCAACCGCCCCTGGTGCAACCAATGCAGGCAAAGAATATACCGCTAATAAGTTGTAAACATTAGATCCAATTACATTTCCTACGGCCAAATCATCCTCTCCTTTTAAGACACTGCTGATAGAAGCGGCCAATTCCGGCAAACTCGTTCCTAAAGCAACAATCGTCAAGCCAATCACCAAATCACTAACCCCTAAAGATTGCGCAATATTGACTGCGGCCCAAACCAATAGTTTAGAGCTGAGCAATAGCCCAACCAAACCTACCGCAAAATAACGCCACGCCTGACTATTAGGCATTGTTGCCGGAATATCGGCGGCAATTGTCTGCGCCAAAACATCATTTTTACGCTCAACCATCGCTGAATGCACCAACCAAAATAAAAACGCGGCCAAGCCAAACAACATCATCATGCCATCGACAACGCTTAAGCCATTTAAAGCCAATACATAACATACGACACTAATCAGCATTAAAACAGGCAACTCACATTTTAGTAAACCCGAGTGAAAAGCTAAAGGCGCAACAAGTGCCGTACAGCCTAATATCAATCCCATATTGGCAATATTAGAACCAATTGCATTCCCGATAGCCAAGCCGGGATTACCTTGTAAAGAGGCTAATGCAGCTACCAAAATCTCAGGTGCCGATGTTCCCAAGCCAACAATCGTGAGTCCAATCAATAAAGGCGAAACTCCAAAGTTTCTCGCAATGGCAGACGTTCCATCAACAAAGTAATCTGCCGCAAACACCAAAGCAACTAAACCGACGACTAAAGCAAGTAAATCAATTAACATAATTTCATTGGTTCAAAACCTAGGTATTGTGCCATAAAAGGAACGAAAAATAGAGGTCTTACCCCTAAAATAAGCCACTTGCACCTCAGAAGACTCAGCGTACTACCGTACTAACACAATAGAACAAAAATCGTCTTCAAGGTGCAAGCCGCCCCCTACTAATCAGCCCATTTCCAATCACGAATTTCAGGCATATCCTCTCCATACTGACGCACATACTGCTGATGCTCAATTAATTTATCTCGCATGAGCTGCTTCACATATGCGGCACGATGCCGTATTTTGGGCACACGATTTAAGGCATCAATGCTCAAATGAAAACGGTCTAAATCATTCATAACGACCATATCAAACGGCGTTGAAGTCGTACCTTCCTCTTTATAGCCTCGTGCATGAAAATTAGCATGATTAGGCCGCCGATAAGTTAAGCGATGAATTAACCAAGGATAACCATGATAAGCAAAAATAACCGGCTTATCCGGCGTAAAAATATCTTCAAATTCACGATCCGACAAACCATGCGGATGCTCTTCCTGTGGTAATAACTTCATCAAATTAACCACATTGACTACCCTAATTTTTATCTCAGGGGTCTGCTCACGCAACAATTTAACCGCTGCTAAGGTCTCTAAAGTTGGCACATCTCCTGCGCAGGCCATGACCACATCCGGCTCCCCTGTTTCTTGGTCATTACTGGCCCAATCCCAAATGCCAATACCTGCCGTACAATGCTTAATGGCACTCTCCATATCCAACCATTGTTCTGCCGGCTGCTTACCACAAACCACTACATTGACATAATTACGACTACGCAAACAATGGTCGGTTACTGACAACAAGGTATTAGCATCGGGAGGTAAATACACACGAATTACGGCCGATTTTTTATTCACCACATGATCAATAAACCCTGGATCTTGGTGTGAAAAGCCATTATGGTCTTGTCGCCACACATGTGAGGACAATAAATAATTTAACGAGGCAACCGGCCTACGCCACTCAATATCGCGTGTTGTTTTCAACCATTTAGCATGCTGATTAAACATGGAGTCAATAATATGAATAAACGCTTCATAGCAATTAAAAAAACCATGCCTCCCTGTTAACAAATATCCTTCTAACCATCCTTGGCACGTATGTTCGGAAAGAATTTCCATCACTCTCCCGTCAGCAGACAAAAACTCATCCTCAGGAATGGTAGACTCCAACCACGTTCTATCACTTACTTCAAAAGCAGCCGTCCACCGATTAGAAGCCGTTTCATCCGGCCCAAACAATCTAAAGTTCTGCTGCTTCTCATTTTGTTGCATCACATCGCGCAAAAACTGTCCTTGTACCCGTGTTGCTTCTGCTTTAATCGCTCCGGGAGCAGGTACATCAACGGCATAATCCGTAAACTGCGGTAAATATAATTTCTGCAATAACAAACCACCATTAGTATGAGGGTTATCACTCATACGCCGCTGATGCTTAGGTGCTAAAGCCTTCAATTCAGCCAAAAACACCCCCTGCTCATCAAATAATTCTTCAGCCTTATAACTTTTTAGCCACTCCTCCAATAATTTTAGGTGTTTAGGGTCTTCACGCACACCTGAAAATGGAACTTGATGCGAACGCCAAAAGTCTTCTGCCTTCTTACCATCGACCTCTTTAGGGCCTGTCCAGCCTTTTGGAGAGCGTAAAATAATCATCGGCCATTTAGGGCGTACCGCTTTGCCTGAATCACGTGCCTGTTGCTGAATCGCTTTAATTTCAGCCATCACCACATCCATGGTCGCCGCCATTTTTTGATGCATGATGTCAGGCTCAGAGCCCTCTACAAAATAGGGTTTATAACCATACCCAACAAATAAACTCTCTAGTTCCGCCTTAGGCATACGCGCTAACAACGTTGGATTCGCAATTTTATAGCCATTTAAATGTAATATCGGTAAAACAGCACCATCACGAATAGGATTAAGAAATTTATTTGAGTGCCAAGAAGTTGCTAATGGCCCAGTTTCTGCTTCACCATCACCGACCACACAACACGCAATCAAATCCGGATTATCAAATACGGCACCATAAGCATGAGCAACGGCATAACCCAACTCCCCGCCCTCATGAATAGAGCCGGGCGTTTCCGGAGCAACATGACTCGGAATCCCCCCTGGAAAACTAAATTGCTTAAACAAGCGACGCATGCCGGTGGCATCTTCAGAAATATCAGGGTAATACTGACTGTACGTCCCTTCTAACCATGTATTAGCCACTAACCCCGGCCCACCATGACCTGGCCCTGCAATATAAATCGCATTCAAATCTTGTGCTTTAATCAAGCGATTCATGTGCACGTAAATAAAGTTCAACCCTGGTGTTGTTCCCCAGTGCCCCAACAAGCGTGGCTTAACATGTTCCAGCGTTAATGGCTCCCGTAATAAAGGATTATCCATTAAATATATTTGTCCAACAGACAAATAATTCGCAGCACGCCAATACGCATGTATTTTAGCCAACTCATCAGCCGATAAAGGCTGTTGCTCAATGGTCATCTCTTGTTTCCTTATTCAGAATAAAAAGTAGTGGCTCAGATTATAGTTTGTCAATAATGGTAAAGCCAGATTTAGACACAGAAGGGCAAGATTAATTCTTAATAGAGCAATGCAATCACTTGAGACGGTAAAAAATAACGCGCGAAGCCAGCGTATTCTTTCAAAAAGCGGCATTAATCCCCAAAAAACAACTCCACAAACTGTGCGGGTGATAATGGCTGACTTAATAAATAGCCTTGTATGATGTCACAACCGTGCTGTACCAAATAATCTTGTTGTACTTTCGTTTCAACACCTTCTGCTACAATTTTTAAGCCTAAACTATGTCCCATTGCAATAATGCTTTTAGCAATCACCCGATCACTGACATCCGTCGATAAATCCTGCACAAAAGACCTATCTATTTTTAATTTTGAAATAGGCAAATGTTTTAATTGCGCTAAAGAGGAGTGTCCTGTGCCAAAATCATCCATTGCAATGCGAATACCCAATGCCTCTAATTTTTTTAGTTCATCCAAACTTCCCTGTTGCATCACTAGGCTTTCAGTGACTTCCAACTCCAGCCACTGTATCGGAAAATCAAGACCCTCCAATACAGATTGAAATTGCTGGATATTTGCGGCATTTAATTGCTTTACAGATAAATTAATCGCCAAAGAAAAGTGTGGAATGCCACTCGCCCACCACTGTAAACACTGCCGACACGCCTCAGTAAAAACCCACAAGCCTAACTCTTTGATAAAGCCACTATCTTCTGCTACAGGAATAAAAATATTAGGCGGTATCAAGCCTTTTTCAGGATGTTGCCAACGCACCAAAGCCTCAATTCCAACTAGCGCATTACTTAATTGACAATACTGAGGCTGATAATGCAATACAAATTCTTGTTTAAGCAAAGCTAAGCGCATATCTGCAATTAACTCCATCCGCTCACGTACTGTTCGCGTCAAGTCCGCGCTATAAAATCGCGCACAATTACGCCCTGACTTTTTGGCGGCATACATCGCTGTATCAGCATTGCGTAGCAACACTTGCGTAGACTGGCCATCTTCAGGAAACAAACTGACTCCAATACTGGTAGATAAAGCAAAAGCGCAGCCGGCAACATTAATTTTTTGCTGAAATAAACTGACAATTTTCTCAGCAAGTTGCGCTACAACCGCCTTATCACCGGAATAACACAGCAAAACAACAAACTCATCCCCTCCTAAACGCGCAAATACCTCCACAACACCTAATACACGCTGCACATTGTCCGCCACCTGTTGCAAAACCAAGTCACCTATATCATGCCCCTGAGTATCATTAATATCTTTAAACCCATCCAAATCCAGCATTAATAAAGCTAAGTGTTGCTCATTCGTCAAGGCATTTTTAAGCGTACTCGCAAATCGCTCATTAAATAAAGTACGATTTGCCAAGCCTGTCAAAGCATCATAATGCGCCAAATCCCAAAGAGCCTGTTCTTCTTGCTGCCGTTTAATAATAATGCCAACAATATGCGCCCCTGTCTCAAGTAACTGTTTATAAAATACAGACGGTGTTCGCTCCTCAAAACTAGATAGCGCAAAAGAGCCAATTGCTTTATCTTGCTCGATCTTAACAGGGTGCGACCAACAAGCCCCTACCCCAAAATCAGTCACAATTTTTTGCAAATTGCACCACCTGCGATCCGTTTTCGTATTGATAACAAATTGCGCCTTGCCACTATAAACGGCCGTACCACAAGACCCTGCTTGCTCTCCTGGAATTAAGCCATTTAGTGCTGCGATAGCTTTACTAGGAATAGAGGGGGCCGCTAGAACCGTTAAAAACTCCCCCGAAGCATCAAATACCATCACGGAAGCGACCGCTCCCTCCACCATCGACTCAGCCGCTTTACATAAATCATCCAAAATCTGTTGATAATTAATACCCAAAGCCACTTTTTCTAAAATATCACGTTGCAATTTAAGCAACCTGCCTGCCTGAGTCGCACTCACAGGGTATTCAAAACTTAAAGGAATAATATTTGCTTGCATGACAACTCTTTAATTTTACAAATAATCTTTATAAGATATAGCAGGTTTATTTTATTTCAGGAAAAATAACGGCTATTCTGCAAAAAAGCAGCGCATTACTTTAATCATATAATGATGATCCCATACCCCCGCGCTTTCCCTAATGCTATGCATTGCCCACATAGCATTACCGACATCCACGCTGCGTATCCCTAATTTTGCAGCAGTCAAGGGGCCTATGGTACTGCCGCAAGGAATATCCGTTCGATGCGCATATTGTTGATACGGTACCTCAGCTTTTTCGCACCAACGCATAAACAAAGCGGCCGAAATACTTTCAGAACTATAACGCTGATTAGCATTTAACTTAATCACAGGGCCTTTATTAACATATACCTTATGCTCTGTTTCATAGGCTGCCGGAAAATTAGGTTGATAAGCATGCGCCATATCAACACTCAACATAAAACTATTCGCTAACGCTCTTTTATAGTTTTCCGTATTAAGTTGCATTGCCAGCGCAATACGCTCTAACGTATCAGGCAAAAAACTCCCGTCCGCACCTTTCGTGCTTTCACTGCCGACTTCTTCATGGTCAAAAAAGGCACACACAATAGTATCCCCTGAATTTAATGCTGCATCAGTCAATAAAGCCGATAAACCAGCATGACAAGAGGCTAAATTATCCAATTGACTATCCGCATAAAACGCCTGCTCCTCTCCCCAAAATACACCTTTTTGGGTATCGTAAACATTCAACTCCCAAGATAAAATATCAGCTGCCTCTCGCTTTATTTTTTGCTGCAATAAATCGGTAAATATATCAGCAGGCAATTGCTCTTTACTCTGGGTAGAAAATAACAAAGGTAACTCTGTTTGCTTATTTAATTTCAAACCATCCTCATTCACGGTTCTATTCATATGAATGGCAAGATTAGGTAGACGTAATAATGTTTGCTCAAAATGCAATAGCTCTGTTGCAACCTCATTTGCATCCACGCGATAACTCACACGACCGGCAAAACTTAAATCCCGGTCGGTAAAGGTGGCTAAAATAGGACCGCCATACACCTCAACCCCTACCTGCAATAATTCGCCGGTCTTAAATAATGCATGCGGCTTAATTCTTAAACCCGGTGAATCCGTATGCGCACCTATGATTTTAAAGCCTTGTGTTTCTAGTGCTTTTGTTCCTGCAACAAAGGCAATAATGGAAGAATCATCGCGAATAATATAATAACGTCCTCCAGCCTGTAGCAACCACTCGTCCGTTTCCAACAAACGTTGAAAACCTGCCGCTATCAGTTGCCGCTCCATCGTTGCAACAGCATGCCAAGGACTTGGACTAGCATCAATAAAATCTAATAATTGCCGTACTTGCTGTTGTGCATTCATCGTGTTTTTAATTCCAAAGCGGCGGAGTTAATGCAATAACGCAACCCTGTTGGTTTAGGACCATCCGGGAATACATGCCCTAAATGTGCTGCACAAGCATGACAAACAACCTCTACACGTTGCATAGCATGTGTATTATCTACCACTTCAAGCACTGCACCCTTTGCCACAACATCAAAGAAACTGGGCCAACCCGACCCTGAATCAAATTTACTCGCAGAATCAAACAAAGCAAGACCACAACAACGGCAATGATAAATACCATCTTGTTTACAATCGGTGTATTCCCCTGTAAAGGGAGCTTCGGTTGCACTGCACCGACAAATACGATATTGCTCAGGTGTTAATTTTTCGCGCCACTGGGCATCCGTTAATTGTATATCCGGCATATTTATCATTTCTCCTTAACTTATTACCCTAACCCAATCTTCGCCAACAAAGCTGAGCTAAGCTAGGCAATCAAAAAACTAATAATATGAATATTATCAGCATCCATCCAAAATAACCTATTTATTTAGAGCCGACAAACTTAACAATGTACAAATGCGCAAGCCATTATATTGAATAATCACCTTTGATTGGCAAATGACACGCCCACGTCTCAAAGCCACCATGCTGTAACAACTGAGTAAACTCATCTGCCGGCACAGGCCGGCTAAAATAATAGCCTTGTATCACATCACAATCTTTCGCAACCAGCATTTTCAATTGCGCTTGTGTTTCCACTCCTTCGGCAATCGTTTTAAGATTCAGGCTTTTTGCCAAGCTGATGATGGCATTCACAATATTTTCGGTTTCTTTATTTTCAAGCATTTGAAAGCTAAAAGACTGGTCAATTTTTAATTTATGCACCGCAAAACGCTGTAAATAGCTTAGTGAAGAATAACCGGTACCAAAATCATCAATAGATAAACGTATTCCTAATCCTGCCAATTGCCGCGTAATTTTTATCGCAGCCTCTGCATTCTTCATTGCAATACTTTCGGTTAATTCCAGCTCTAAATAACGCGCATCTAATTGCACGCGCTCTAAAATCGCTTTCACTTTTGCAAATAAAGTGGCTTCATTAAATTGTGCCAAAGACAAATTCACAGCAATAGATATGGGTTCATACCCAGCCTCATGCCATCTCTTTGCCTGCCTAACCGCTTGTTCCAATACCCAGTCACCAATCGGTATAATAAGCCCTGTATCCTCAGCCACCGGAATAAAATCATCCGGCGACACCATCCCCCATTTTGGGTGCATCCAGCGCAACAAAGCCTCAGCCCCCACAATTTTTTGTGTTTTGGCATCAACTTGTGGTTGATAAAATAAAACTAATTCATTGTTGGCAACCGCATCACGTAAATGACACTCAACTTCCATACGACGCATGGTTAAGCGTTGCATTTCCTGAGTAAAAAACTGATATTGATTACGCCCCTTATCTTTTGCCTGATATAAAGCTGTATCTGCATTTTTATACAAGGTCTCATAATCATGACCATTTTCCGGGAATAAACTAATACCGACAGAAGCTGAAATATGTAGGTGATTTTGTTCAATGAGAATGGCTTGCGACAGAGCAACAATCACCTTTTCTGCCACTAAAGCAGCCCCCTTAAAATCTGTATTAGATAATAAAATATTAAATTCATCGCCCCCCAACCGAGAAACCGTATCCCCGTCTCTCACTTCAGATTTTAAACGCTGCGCGATTTCAATTAATAGCTTATCCCCAACAGAGTGCCCCAAAGAATCATTAATATTTTTAAAATGATCCAAATCTAAAAACAACAAGGCAAACTTTGTCTTATTACGTTCTGCCACAACCAGTTCATGGTCAATACGTGCTTTTAATAACACCCTATTCGGTAAATCCGTCAACGGGTCATAATGCGCCATATGCTCAATGCGCGCCTCAGTGGCTTTATGCTGTGAAATATCAGCAAAAATAGCAATATAATTAACTAGTTCATCTTGCTCATCACAGACCACACTAATGGTCATCCAAACCGGAAAAACTTCACCATTTTTCCGGCGATTCCACATCTCGCCTTGCCAATATTTATCAAAGTTTATTGCTTGCCACATCGTCTGATAAAACTCACGACTCTGACGACCTGATGCCAACACACTCGGATTCTTAGCGCTAACATCAGCCTCAGAATAACCCGTCATATGACTGAAGGCCGAATTAATCGAAATAATCTGATTATTCGCATCACAAATCATAATGGCTTCCTGACTCTGTGCAAAAACCTTTGCAGATAACTCCAAGCCCTGTTCCGCTTTCTGCCTAGCACGCTCACGGTCAATGCCATCTAACGCAAAAGTCAAATCCACCCCTAACTCTGTTAATAACTGAATAATATCCTCAGAAAAATAATTCCTGATTTTTGAATACACATTCAATACAGCAAAAGATTGTTTATCTCGTAAAATGGGAATCGCACAACTCGATTCCCAGTGTACCGCTTGCACTTTTTGTTGCCAAGGTATTGCACTATCATCCTCGACAAGCTGATTCGCCGTTATCACTCTTTGCTCTCGATACGCCTTACCCGTGGGACCATTCCCTTCAGGAAGCGCAGCATCGGCAGAAATATTTAAACCTTGCAAATAATCCAAATGTTCGCCGGCACTGGCAATGGGAATAATTTTTTGGTCTAGCTCTCGTTTAACGCCGACCCAAGCCATATTTAAACTACGAAACTTAACGGTAATTCGACATAACTCATTAAATAATTCAGTTTCATTACTGATATGCACAATAGCATGATTAATTTGACTTAAGGTAGCATATAAATCTGTTAAATATTGAATATGCTCACTATCTGCTTTACTCTGAGTAATATCCAACATAAATCCAACCAGCTCCGTTACCTGACCGTTTTCTATCATCAGGTTCACCACATCTCTTATCCAAATAATATCCCCATTCGCCGCCACCATACGATATTCCAGCTCATAGTTCTGTTGTGCTTTTGTTTGTGCGGCACAATAATCAAACACCCATTGCTGATCTTCATGATATATGTGCTTTCCCCAAAATCCTGCTTCCGTTAACCATTGCTCAACCGGGTAACCTAAAATGGCTTCTGCTTGTCCACTCACAAATGAGCAGGTATGTGATGCGGCATCAGAACGCCACACAATCGCCGCTTGCGTTTGCACCAACTCGCGAAACAACTGCTCACTTTTGGTTAAACGCTTATAAGTGTCGCTTAACTCGGTATAACTGCTATTTAGTTCATCAGCCTGTTGGCGCAACTCCCCCGCCAATTGTACTGCCTGCTGTTCCGCACAGCCTCTATCTATCACTTCGTTCGCCAAATTCTGATTTTGAGCATTCAACTCAGCCTCCGCCAACGCTCGACTTTCATGAATCAAAACAATCCACCAAGCCGCTACACTCGTAAACAAGGCTAGTGCCAAATAAACCTGTTGTAAGCTTGTTTTAGTCACCTCAATCACATCACTATCAGCCCCTTCTGTTTGAATCGAAAAGGTTAGCCACAAGGTAATACCCACCAACGTCAGCATCACACCCCAAACAAGTGAAAAATCAGCAATCCGCTTAACCGTACTCATGGCAACTTTATCACGTAAAAGCAAGCTCAGCAGCCAAGCAACACCTTGCTGATAAAAGGAGTCTTTTTTAGGTTTACAAACATCATGACAATTGGAATCCAATGTACAACACAATGAGCAAATCGGTACTTGGTAAAACGGGCAATACGCAAAATCAGTTTGTACATATTGCTGCTCACAAATACCACAGGATTCCAATATATTACTCTCGATACAATACTCATCAGGACGCGCAATATAGTATTTACCCTGTGTCAACCATGCAATAATCGGTGCCAAGACAAAACTAACAAAAAGTGCGATTAACGATGAATAGGCTTGAGCATACAAACCAAATAAACCGGTAAATGCGGCAATCGAAAATAATGAAGCCACCACCATGCTCACAAACCCGACCGGATTAAAATCAAATAAATGTGCACGCTTAAACTCAATCATCGGCGGACTAAGCTTTAAAGGTTTATTAATGACTAAGTCAGCCACTATCGCGCCTATCCACGCAATGGCAATATTGGCATACAAGCCTAAAATTTTCTCCAATGCATGAAATACGCCCATTTCCATCAACATGAGTGCAATCGCTATATTAAAAACCATCCACACAACACGTCCTGGATGAGAGTGCGTGACGCGTGAAAAGAAATTAGACCACGCCAAAGAACCTGCATAAGCATTGGTGACATTAATTTTTATTTGCGAAATAACCACAAAAACCATGGTCACCCATAACGCTAACTGCGGATTAGCAAATACATAACGATAAGCTACGGTATACATATGTACAGGCTCTTTCGCTTCCATAAAAGCGAGCCCACTCAAAACAGCTAAAGAGGCTAATAAAACGCCCCCCATCTGTTTAAGAAAACCCAAAATAATCCAGCCGGGACCTGCAACAATGACCGCAAACCACCAGCTATATTTATTTTTTGCATTTTTATTAGGCATAAAGCGCAAATAATCAACTTGCTCACCGATTTGTGCAATCAAAGCCAATGAAATACCGGTTGCCATCCCAAAATAATAAGGATCAAACGCATAGCTACCTGATACTTTTCCAGAAAACTGACGCATAAAATCTAAGGCATTCGGCTCATGCACTAAGACAAAATAGAAAGGCAACAACATCAGCAACAACCAAATAGGCTGTGTCCAATAATGCAAGCGATTAATTAAGGTTATCCCATAAAAAACAATGGGAATAATGACTAAAGAACAAAAGATATAACCAAGATATAAAGGCAAATCAAAATATAATTTGAAAGCCTGCGCCATAATGGCGGCTTCTAGTGCAAAAAAAATAAAGCAAAAAGAGGCGTAAATAAGCGAAGTAACGGTAGACCCCACATACCCAAACCCGGCACTACGAGTGAGTAAATCTATATCGATATTATAGCGAGCGCAATAATAAGCAATGGGAGCCGAACACAAAAAAATAATCAGTGCGGCAAAAGCAATGGCAAAAAATGCATTGGTAAAACCATAATCCAGCAATAACGCCGCACCGATAGCCTCTAGTGCCAAAAAAGAAATGCTACCTATCGCCGTATTGGCAATTAAAAACGGCGACCATTTACGATAACTAACGGGCGAATAGCGCAAAGCATAATCTTCTAAAGATTCTGTTGCGACCCATTGATTATATTTTCGCCGTTTTTTTTCTATATTATGCTGCGCCATACCTGTCTAAAAATACCTTACGATATTACGGATATAACTATACTACCGCATTGTATACAGCTTAGGAATGAGAATTCAACGAATCACGATTAGCACGCAAAAATTCAAATGACACACCCCAACCTTTCAGCAATATAGTATTACGACGTAGCAAAACTTTTTTCTAAACGCTTAAAATGAGCCAAACAACATTGCCCCGAAGGATTTCTTATCGCGCAGGCACAATCCCCTGATTGTGTTTTTTGTATCACAAATTGTTTAATACTCGGGGCGGTTCCTGCTGTTAAGGCACGTTCATAGTCTGCGCCATTAATATCAAAGCAATAACACAATTTATCATTCGCAATATCAGAAGATGCTCTTAATTGTGACTGAGGTATATCCGCTGCTAAGGAAAAGTACCCTACTGAGCAATTTTTATCGGCACAGTAATAATAGCTATTCTCTACAATATCTAAAACAAAGGGGAACTTAACCTGTTGCCAAACTGTTTTCATACCCACCGTTTTACCCGACACACCACACTCCGGACAGACAAGCACGGAAGTAGGTACGTGTTTTGCACAACAATCAGACATTGCACATCCTCTTTACGACATAAAATGCAATATGTATCAAATACTTACTTACAACACACCCTCATTAATAATCATTATAATCTCCCTACCGCATTAAAAATATGCCCTAATTATAAAGACTGGCCTATGGAACAGAGTCAAGTAAAGTGAAGGGGTAAGCATAAAATAAAACCCGAAACGGGGTAAAAAACAAGGTCATTTCAAGGATATAAAATTATCATTCGTAAGTTTTATCGAGTTTTTAAAAACACTGTTATCATGCACAACAGATTAGTAATATTTCCCTAACACAATAAAACCCCAACAAAAAAAGATGATGACTAAAAAATATTTAATCGTAGGTGGTGTTGCAGGCGGCGCATCAGCGGCTGCAAGATTAAGAAGATTAGGCGAAGAAGATGAGATTATCATGTTTGAAAAAGGGCCTGATGTGTCTTTTTCAAACTGTTGCCTACCTTATCATTTAAGTGGTCAAATTAAAAAAGCAGAAGACCTTATTTTAATGAACCCCACTCTCTTTAAAAAACAATACAATATTGATGCCCGCACTAACACGGAAGTCATATCAATTGATAGAGCGCGCAAAGAAGTTGTCGTCAAAAACTTACTAAGCAATGAGACCTATCAAGAATCCTATGACAAACTAATTCTTTCTCCAGGGGCGCGGGCGATTGTCCCCCCGATTCCCGGCATTGAAAACGTTAATGTTTTTACTGTTAAGAATGTAGTAGATATTGACAAACTTAACACATTCATTCATGAGGTTAAACCCAGCAGAATTACCGTTATCGGCGGTGGATTTATTGGCGTGGAAGTCATGGAAAATCTTATTGAAGCAGGTCATCAAGTCTCATTGGTTGAAGCATTGCCACAAGTACTCAATCAATTTGATTATGATATGGTGCAAATCCTACATAAAGAAATAATGGATCATGGCGTTGAATTAGTCGTTGGTGACAAAGTAACCGCTTTTGAGACCAATAAAGTGATATTAGCATCAGGTAAAGAAATTATTTCTGAAGTCATCATCATGTCTATCGGTATTCGGCCAGAAACAGACTTAGCCGAACAAGCCGGTTTAAAATTAGGCAAAACAGGCGCAATAAAAGTTGATCCTAATTTTCTCACCAATGACCCTGACATTTATGCCGTCGGTGATGCCATTGAAGTGTATAACATCTTAACGCAAGATAATTTTAAACTATCACTCGCAGGGCCGGCCTTAAAACAGGCACGTGCAGTCGCTGACCATATTCACGGTAAAGCAGTCAATAATACAGGCTATATTGGCTCTTCCGTAGTAAAAGTCTTTCATTACAATGCCGCTGCCACCGGCTTAAATGAAAAGGCCTTAGCCGCACTTAATATTGACTATGATTACGTGGAAATTATTCCTTATGATAAAGTCGGCATTATGCCGCACTCAGAGGCCTTGGGCTTTAAAGTCATTTATGAAAAACCAACCGGCCGCGTACTAGGCGCACAAGCCATTGGCCATGGCAATGTAGATAAACGGGTTGATGTCATTGCGACAGCTATTAAATTTGGTGCAACCGTCGATCAACTCCGCGATCTTGAATTATGCTATGCGCCTCCTTTTGGCACAGGTAAAGATGCCGTGAATTTTGCAGGTTATGTCGCGTCCAATATTCTGCATGGCTCATTTAAACAAACGCCCATGAGTGCCGTGCGTGATTTAGTCGCCCAAGGTGCTTATATTCTGGATGTGCGCGAGCCACACGAATATAATAAAGCACATATTAAAAATGCACATAGCATTCCACTGTCAGAATTACGTGATCGATATAACGAAATCCCTAAGGACGAAGCCATCTATGTACACTGCCGCTCCGGCCAGCGTTCCTATAATGCCGTATTAGCATTACAAGCAAAAGGCTTTCAACAAGTATTCAATATTTCAGGCGGCTTTTTAGGTGTTTGTGCTTATGAATATTTTAATGACAAAACCCAAGATAGAGAACCGATTGTGACTGATTATGATCTAAAATAACCCCCCCCCTAAAACAAGGACTGTTTGT
>JALSIU010000108.1 GCA_026989715.1 Methylomonas sp. | reverse complement strand
AAGATGATGCCATACTTAGTGATGGCTTAACGCACACCTTGCAACAAAATGGCTATACAGTGAGCGCAACAACATCAGGAAAATATGCCTTACAATTAATACAAGCACAAGACTTTGACTTGATTATACTCGACTTAGGACTTCCAGATATGGATGGTTTAGAAATACTACGCCGGTTACGCCACCAAAAAGTCGCCTTACCGATACTCATCCTAACCGCACGAGATGATATTACCGACCGAATTGAAGGCATTACCCAAGGAGCCGATGACTATCTAACCAAACCCTTTGATTTAGGCGAATTAGAGGCTAGAATTCAGGCACTTATCCGTCGCTGCTATGGCGGTTTCAACCACCGAATTAGCGTTGGTCGCTTAGAATTAGACACTCAAACTCACCAGATTCTTGCCGACCAACAACGCCTTAAACTCTCTGCACGTGAGACCGAAGTCCTAGAAATTCTCATTTTACAAGCCGGTAAAGTGGTCAGCAAAGACCGAATTGCACAACGCTTAGCATCAACACACGATGCATTAGCCAATAATGCCATTGAAGTTTATATTCACAGATTACGTAAAAACCTAGAGCCCTATCAAGTAAACATTCGTACTATCCGTGGCATGGGATACTTACTCGAAACAAATTAAATATGTCCTGTAAAAGCCTTAAACGCACCATTGTCACCCGGCTACTCATCCCGGTATTTTTCTTTTTATTACTGGAAACGACTTTATCTTATTGGATGACCTTACATTATGTTGATAAAACCTATGATCGCTGGTTACTCAATTCGGCTCATGCTTTAGAACAAGAAATCAAAGTAAACCAGCAACATATTTCCATTGAGCTCTCAACAAATGCACAAGAAATTTTCAGCTGGGATGATGTCGATAAAACCTACTTTAAAATCATTGCCGAACGACAAGGTAAAATAGCAGGCGACTCTGCACTGCCTGAAGCCCCTCCCAACAAACTTGATGCCCCCTACCCGCAATTTTTTAACGCCCAAATCAATAATATCCCGGTGCGTGTCGTCGCCATCCGAGTCAAAAACCAAAGCCTCCCTGAAAAGGTTATCATCTATGTTGCTGAAACATTCAATAAACGCCACGATATGATGCTGGATATTTTACTGGCCGACCTCATCCCTCAGCTTATCTTCGCCTTATTCATTTCTCTCTATTTATTTAAGAACATAAAAATTATTCTATCGCCCTTTCATAAACTAGCCACACAAATTGCACAACGTAGCCCTCAAGACTTAAGCCCTTTAACGGACAAACATGTTTTTAGTGAAGTCAAAACCTTAACCGATACCATTAATCAACTCTTATTACGCCTCACGACCGCCATAGCCGCACAACAACGCTTTATTGCCAATGCAGCCCATCAGTTACGTACTCCCCTAGCAGGCCTAAAACTACAAGCACAAGTCGCCCAACGTGAAAATGATATAGTCACCATACAAACCGCTCTGGGTAAAATGCAAAACAGTGCCGACCGCATTTCACACTTAATATCGCAATTGCTGCTACTAGCACGCTCCGAACCTATCAAAGGCAGCCACCCATTAAAGCCACTTGACTTACACCACTTAGTGCGTGACACCTGCATGGAATGGGTACCCAAAGCACTACAAAAACAAATGGATCTTAGTTTAAATAGCGAAGGTCACCCCATACGGATAAAAGGTGATGCCATCTTACTACGAGAATTATTATCTAATTTAATCGACAATGCCATCTGCTATGGCCATGATAAGGGACATATTGCGGTCACACTGCAACCGGGAAAACACCCTTGCCTAACGGTCGAAAATGATGGCCATGGCATTTCCAGCGCAGAACAAGAGCGCATTTTTGAACGCTTTTATCGTATTCAAGGTAGCCCAGGCAATGGCTGTGGTTTAGGGCTCTCTATTGTCAAAGAAATTGCGGAGTTACATCGCGCCAAAATTCAAGCCGAAAACCGTAAAAGTCCCCCTGGGTTTATTGTTCATATCACCTTTTTGCAAGCAAAGTAAGCGATTAATTTATCAGCAAATGCACATAAATACTCACGGCATAACCTAATGCAATGGCAGGCATCCACTTTAAGTGATTAGAAAAAGTATAAAAACCTTTAGCTTGTCCCATTAACGCAACACCTGCTGCCGAACCTATGGATAATAAACTCCCGCCTGTGCCTGCTGTCAAAGTAACTAAAAGCCATTGGGTTTCGGACATATCCGGATACATGGACAATACCGCAAACATAACCGGAATATTATCAATCACAGCCGATATAATACCGACCAATATATTTGCTGTAGTCGCCCCCATTTCACCATACATAAACTCAGAAGCCAGCGTTAAATATCCCATAAATCCAATGCCGCCAACCGACATAATAATGCCATAGAAAAAAAACAATGTATCCCACTCTGATTTAGCGATATGACTAAAGACATCAAAAGCACTACCGGAACCGTCTGACCCCGGAATCGTATCAAAATTGGAATGCTCACGCCTGAAATTCATACGTAAGTAATAGCCAAATATTTTTAAATACCCCAAGCCCATCAACATGCCAATAGCAGGCGGTAAATGCAAAAATTGATGGAATAAAATAGAAGTCGCAATGGTTGCTAAAAATAAGCACACTATCACTAAGCCACCTTGCTTAATGCTAGTACTGACCTCATCCGGTAAACTAGGCTGGCCGGCAGGCAGGTAATAATGCATGATGGCAGCCGGTATCGTAAAATTAAGGACGGCGGGGATAAATAATTTAAAAAAAGTCCCAAATTCTAAAATATCTTTTTGCCACACCATCAAAGTTGTAATATCGCCAAAAGGGCTAAATGCGCCACCTGCATTGGCAGCCACCACAATATTGACACAAGCAATAGTAATAAACTGAGGTTTTGCCGCCCCGATTGTCAATACGACAGTACACATAATCAGCGCAGTAGTCAGATTATCCGCAATCGGCGAAATAAAAAAAGCTAAGATACCCGTTACCCAAAAAATCTGCCGATAACTGAAGTGTCGTGAAACCAATTGATAATGCAGTGAACTAAAAACACCCCGCTCAATCATTGCACTGATATAAGTCATAGCAACTAATAGAAAAAAGAATAATTCCGTATACTCCAAAAAATTATGCTCTAATGCCTGCTTGGAGACTTCACTCAAACCGTGTTCTTTATAAACCAAAGCAATAATTGCCCAAATAATGCCGGCGGCAACTAAAACAGGTTTAGATTTTTGCAAATGTAATTTTTCCTCAAAAATGACCAAGGTATAAGCCAGAAAAAATACAAACAGTACCAGGTAGCCTGAGCCATGCGTGGTTAAATCCAAAGGAGTATGCTCCATATCAGCACTCCATACTGATACCGGAAATAACAATAAATTTGCCAATATGATAGAAAAGGTTATTTTAAACATTATGCGCCATAATTAAACAGTAGATGATAAGAGCCTAAGTGCTAGAAATAAGTTTCAATCATTCCCAAACACCCTGCACAAATTTTATTTTTGCTCAGTCCATTATAGGAGGACTAGCTTTCAATAAACTTACACATAGCGAGCCAGGTTTTATTTTACAGATGTAGCGTATTTTACGAGCGCAGGCACTGCCCGGTTTGGGCATGATAAATTGCAGTTGGCTTCTCATGCTGCGCGGTTGCACCCGGCAAAATAAAGAGTTTCTCTGCCGAAAAAGTTTTACGTACTGCCAACGCAGTACGCGCCGGCTCTTGCCGGCTCACATTAGCACTGGTCGAAACAATAGCACCGCCATAAGTAGCACATAACTGAGAAACCAGCGGGTGCGCACTCACCCGAACAGCAAGCGATTGATGCTTGCCCGTAAGATAGTCGGGCACCCAAGACTGCACGGGAACAACCCATGTCACAGGCCCTGGCCAACTTGGCATAATGCGGTTCAATATCGAGGGACTCACCTCCACAAAAGGGCGCAATTGTGAGAAATCTGAGGCAAGCAAA
>JALSIU010000107.1 GCA_026989715.1 Methylomonas sp. | reverse complement strand
AATTTGATTTGACGCACCAACAAATTGCTGATGCAGTCGGTAAGTCAAGAGCAAGCATTACTAATGCATTGCGTTTAAATGATTTGGATGCTGCAGTAAAGCGTTTTGTTGCTAAGCGGCAACTTGGCATGGGGCATGCACGCGCTTTGTTAAGCTTGCCAACTGAAAGGCAAATTAGTTTGGCAAAGAAAGTAGTGGAAGAAGAATTGTCAGTTCGAGTAACCGAGCATTTAGTTAAGCAAGCACAGCAAGACAATAGCGATAAAGTTTCCGGGCAAAAATCTAAACCAAATGTTGATAGAGATACTTTGCGTTTGCAGGAGGTTATGAGTGACTTCCTTGGTGCTAAAACAACCATTAAGCATAAAAATAATGGGCAAGGGATGGTTGTGATAAATTACGGTAGCCTTGAAGAGTTAGACGGAATTGTTGCCAAGTTTGATATAAAAAAAGACTTTTCAATATAAAAGCTGAGGTTTAAGACTTTTTGGCAAATTTGTATTGCGGTAATTGTTGTATCGTACTCAACTAGAGTCTGAGACAGATTAAATCCTTACTTGCTTAAATGTGTTCTGCTAGCTATAATCTTTCTATTATTTTATCTGGTTCTTTGTGAAAAAATTACGTAAGCTCTCAGTTGTTAGTAAAGTTCTACTAGGGCAGGCCGCAATTGTATTATTTGCAGTCATTTGTTTTTATATTTTTGGTAATGAACTCAGTGCTAAATCAGCCATTTATGGTGGTTTAGCCGTATTGATACCGAATTTTTATTTTGCACAGAAAGTCGGTAAGCATAAAGGGCAAGAGGCAAGAAAAGTAGTGCGCTCATTTTATGCAGGGGAGTCTGGGAAGTTAATTATTACTGCAGCAATATTTGCTATGATTTTCCAAGATCCCAATATTGATATTTTTGCAGTGTTGATGACCTATGTGTCAGCATTGACAGTTTTTTGGTTTGCGTTATTAGTACGTATATATTAATTTAGTTTAAGAAAGCGAGGAAAAATGGCTACTGAGGCTCATGCGGCGGAAGGCGCGACAGGATATATTGTTCACCATCTCACACCGTTGTCAGTAGGCGAAGGTTTTTGGTCGTTACATTTAGATACCTTATTTTTCTCTGCTGTTTTAGGTGCGCTGTTTGTGTGGTACTTTAAATCTGCAGCTGAAAAAGCAACGGTAGGTGTGCCTAGTACGGGGCAAGCTTTTGTTGAAATGATTATTGAGTTTGTTGACCAACAAGTTAAAGATACTTTTCATGGTAAAAGCCCGCTTATCGCTCCGCTTGCATTAACAATTTTCATCTGGGTATTTATGTGGAACTTTATGGATTTATTTCCCGTGGATATCTTGCCGGCTGTTTCAAGCATGATGGGTATGGAATATATGCGTGTAGTACCCAGTACTGATTTAAATGCTACCTTTGCATTATCAATCAGTGTATTTGCTTTGATTATCTTTTATAGTATAAAAATTAAAGGTGTTTTAGGCTTTGCTAAAGAGTTGACCTGTACGCCTTTTGGCCCATGGATGATGCCGTTTAACTTATTATTGAAAGTGGTTGAAGAAATTGCAAAGCCTATTTCACTTGCTTTGCGGTTATTTGGTAATCTTTATGCAGGGGAGTTGATTTTTATATTGATTGCCTTATTGCCTTGGTACATTCAGCCATTGCTCAGTTTTCCATGGGCAGTATTTCATATTTTGATTATTACGCTTCAAGCATTCATCTTTATGGTGTTGACCATCGTATATCTTAGTATGGCGCATGAAGATCACTAACGGTCTATAAATTCTTTTTTTAATTTTAATAAAACAATACTTTTGGAGGTATTATGGAACTTGCAGCGTTGATTGCTGATGTACAAGGTATGACTGCTATTGCAGTGGGTCTGGTTTTAGGTATGGGTGCGATGGGTACTGCGATAGGCTTTGGCCTGTTGGGTGGAAAGTTCCTTGAAGGGGCTGCGCGTCAACCTGAAATGGTGCCTATGTTACAAGTTAAGATGTTTGTTGTTGCGGGTCTATTGGATGCGGTAACTATGATTGGTGTTGGTATGGCATTATTCTTTACATTTGCCAACCCATTCTTATCGGCTGTTGAAGCGGTTGCAGGATAAGACATTCGTCAGTTATTTTAACAGCAACATGAGGAAGGCTAGTGAGTATTAATGCTACGCTAATCGGTCAAATGATTACCTTTACACTTCTGGTATGGTTTACCATGAAGTATATTTGGCCACCACTAATTGAAGCTATTGAAGAACGTAAAGCAAAAATCGCCGAAGGATTGGCTGCAGCCGAAAAAGGTCAAGAAGAGATGGAGTTGGCAGCAAAGAAAGCTGCAGACGTTTTGAAAGAAGCTAAACAACAATCAGCTGATATTGTAAATCTTGCGCAAAAACGTGCGAATGAGATCGTTGAAGAGTCAAAAGGCACCGCAAAGAAAGAAGGTGAACGATTGATTGAGGCGGCTCAGGCGCAAATTGAACAAGAAATGCAAAGAGCACAAGAACAAATGCGTAAAGAAGTTTCAGCCTTAGCCTTAAAAGCGGCTGGACAAATTTTACAGCAAGAAATTGACAAGGCTAAGCATAAAGAGCTTATCGGCAAAGTATCTGAGCAATTAGGTCAAGCATAATGAGTGAATTAGCAACTTTGGCAAGACCGTATGCAGAGGCAGTTTTTAAAAGAGCAAAAGAGGCGGGAAATTCTCAGGAATGGTCTGATACCTTAGCTTTTTTAGCTGCTATCGTGCAAGATGATAGCTTAGCTGCAATTGTGAATAACCCACGCGTTGGTCAAGATAAATTAACAAAATTATTGTTAGATATTTGTCAGGAGCAATTTAATGGGGAAGCTAATAATTTTCTTAAACTATTGGTAGAAAATGGAAGATTAACCTTAGCACCACAAATTGCGGAATTATTCGAGAATTATAAAGCTGAAGATGAAGGTTACGTTGATGTTGATGTTATAACTGCTTATGCCTTAACGAAAGCGGAAGAACAGAGCTTTGCGACATCACTAAAAAAGAAGCTTAATAAAAAAGTGAATATCAGTACAAGTATTGATAAAACTTTAATTGGTGGCTTTTTAGTAAAAGCAGGCGACAGTGTGATTGACGGCTCTATTAGTGGTCAACTTCAACAACTAGCTAAAAGGATCTAACAGCTTAGACTGAGAAAAAATATGCAATTAAATCCATCTGAAATAAGTGATCTGATTAAGAAACGGATCGAAAATTTTGACGTTAACGTCGAAGCGCATACGGAAGGCACTGTAGTGAGTGTTGCTGACGGTATTGTGAGAGTTCATGGGTTGTCTGAAGTAATGCAAGGTGAAATGCTTGAATTCCCTGGCGACTCTTACGGCATGGCTTTGAACTTAGAAAGAGATTCTGTCGGTGTGGTTATGTTAGGTGCTTACCAACATATCACGGAAGGCGATACAGTCAAATGTACGGGTAAAATTTTAGAAGTACCTGTTGGTGAGGCATTGCTTGGCCGTGTTGTAGATGCGTTGGGTAACCCTATCGATGGCAAAGGTGAAATAGATACAAATCTAATGTCACCGGTAGAAAAAATTGCACCAGGCGTTATTGCCAGACAATCTGTTGATCAACCTGTACAACTAGGCTTAAAATCAATCGATTCGATGATTCCTGTTGGTCGTGGCCAGCGTGAGTTGATTATCGGTGATCGCCAAACAGGTAAAACAGCTATTGCTGTTGATGCAATTATCAATCAAAAAGGTACGGGTGTTAAATGTATCTATGTTGCGATTGGTCAAAAACGTTCGTCAATTGCTAATGTAGTGCGTAAATTAGAAGAGCATGGCGCAATGGAACATACGATTGTTGTTTCTGCGACTGCATCTGAGTCAGCGGCACTGCAGTTTATTGCACCATATACAGGCTGTTCAATGGGTGAGTACTTCAGAGATTTAGGTGAAGATGCACTGATTATTTATGATGATTTGACTAAACAAGCTTGGGCTTATCGTCAAATGTCATTGTTATTGCGTCGTCCACCAGGTCGTGAAGCCTATCCTGGAGATGTTTTCTATATTCATTCACGCTTATTAGAGCGTGCTTCGCGTATAAACGCTGATGAAGTAGAAAAGCTAACTAACGGCAAAGTAAAAGGTAAAACAGGGTCATTAACTGCGCTACCCATTATTGAAACCCAAGGTGGTGATGTATCGGCATTCGTACCGACTAACGTCATTTCGATTACGGATGGGCAGATTTTTCTTGAATCTGACTTATTTAACGCGGGTATACGTCCTGCGGTTAATGCGGGTTTATCAGTGTCTCGAGTAGGGGGGGCTGCACAAACGAAAGTCATTAAGAAATTAGGGGGAGGGATTCGTCTTGATTTGGCTCAATATCGCGAATTGGCTGCTTTTGCTCAGTTTGCTTCTGACCTTGATGAAGCAACACGTAAGCAAATTGAACGTGGTCAGCGAGTGACTGAGTTAATGAAGCAAAATCAGTACTCTCCTATGTCAGTTGCACAAATGGCTGTTTCTTTGTTTGCTGCAAATGAGGGTTTCTTGGATGATTTGGAAGTCAATAAAGTACGTGACTTTGAAGATGCATTACAATCCTACTTAAAGTCGGAGCAACCTGATTTGATGGCCAAGATTAACGAGAAAGGCGATTTTAATGATGAAATAAAACAAGGCATGAAAACTGCTATTGAGAGTTTCATTAAAACAAGTAGCTGGTAAAGGGGCCGCAAATGGCTGTTGGTAAAGAGATACGTACGCAGATCTCGAGTATTAAAAATACTCAGAAGATTACGCGAGCGATGGAAATGGTTGCTGCAAGTAAAATGCGTAAAACAAAGGAACGGATGGAGGCAACACGCCCTTACTCAAAAAAGATTAGTCAGATTATTAAACATCTGGCACATGCTAATCCTGAGTATAAACATCCTTTTCTTGTTGAACGTGAAGTAAAGCGAGTTGGTGTTATTGTTATTAGTTCTGATCGGGGCTTATGTGGTGGTCTGAATTCAAATTTATTCAGAAAAACGCTTAAGCAATTTACTCAGTGGGACGGTGATAATATTGAGGTTGATATTTGTACTATTGGTGGCAAAAGCGCAAGTTTTTTTAGCCGCTTAGAGACAAATCTTGTGGGTCAGGCTGCTAAATTAGGTGATTCACCGCATTTGCAGGATGTTATTGGCGTGATTAAGGTGATGCTGGATGCTTATCATGCCGGCACAATTGACGAACTGCATATTATGTACAATGAGTTTGTTAACACTATGACGCAAGCACCCACCGTTGAAAAATTACTTCCTGTTGTGGCAACTGAGTTGGAAACCGATGATTTAAAAGGCTATTGGGACTATTTGTATGAGCCTGATGCTAAAGAAGTATTGGATAACCTGTTGACTCGTTATATAGAATCTATTGTTTATCAAGGTTTGGTTGAAAATAATGCCTGTGAGCAAGCGGCTAGAATGGTTGCTATGAAGAGTGCATCTGATAACGCAGGAAATCTTATTGATGAATTGCAACTTGTTTATAATAAAGCAAGACAAGCAGCAATTACTCAGGAAATTTCAGAAATTGTAGCTGGTGCGGCAGCGGTTTAGGCTTGCAAGCAACACAGTATTTAAGAGGACGACACAATGAGTTCGGGTAAAATCGTTCAAATTATTGGTGCGGTCGTGGATGTGGAATTTCCACGGGAATCGTTACCAAAAGTTTATGACGCACTTAATGTAGAAAGTGCAGGGCTGACTTTAGAAGTTCAGCAACAAATTGGGGATGGCGTGGTTCGCTCCATTGCTATGGGGACTACAGATGGCTTAAGTCGTGGACTGGAAGTTAAAAATTCTGGTGAAGCGATTAAAGTGCCTGTCGGGCAAAAAACCTTAGGACGTATTATGGACGTTCTAGGAAATCCTATTGATGAGAAAGGTCCTATTGGTGAAGAAGATAAGTGGGTGATTCATCGTGAAGCACCTTCTTATGATGAGCAGGCACCAGCTAATGAGCTTTTAGAGACGGGTATTAAAGTTATTGACTTGGTATGCCCGTTCGCTAAAGGGGGTAAAGTTGGACTATTCGGTGGAGCGGGTGTTGGTAAAACGGTTAACATGATGGAGCTTATTCGTAATATTGCGATTGAGCACAGTGGGTTTTCTGTATTTGCCGGTGTTGGAGAACGTACTCGTGAGGGTAATGACTTCTACCACGAAATGACAGATTCAAACGTAATTGATAAAGTATCATTGGTTTACGGTCAAATGAATGAGCCACCAGGTAATAGATTACGTGTTGCGTTAACGGGCTTGACAATGGCGGAATATTTCCGTGAAGAAGGGCGTGATGTATTATTCTTTGTTGATAACATCTATCGTTATACACTTGCGGGAACAGAAGTATCAGCACTATTAGGTCGTATGCCATCAGCGGTAGGGTATCAGCCTACACTGGCTGAAGAAATGGGTGTATTGCAAGAGCGTATTACGTCAACTAAAACAGGGTCTATTACTTCAATCCAAGCGGTTTATGTACCTGCGGATGATTTAACAGATCCATCGCCTGCAACGACTTTCGCGCATTTAGATGCGACAGTTGTACTATCACGTCAAATTGCTGAGCTAGGTATTTACCCTGCGATTGACCCACTAGATTCAAGTAGTCGTCAGTTAGATCCTTTAGTGATTGGTGATGAGCATTATGAGGTGGCGCGTGGTGTACAAGGTTTATTACAGCGTTATAAGGAGTTGCGTGATATTATTGCGATTCTAGGTATGGATGAGTTATCTGAAGAAGATAAACTAACTGTAACGAGAGCACGTAAAATACAGCGTTTCTTATCGCAACCTTTCTTCGTTGCTGAAGTTTTTACTGGTGCGCCAGGTAAATATGTCTCATTAAAAGATACGATTGCCGGTTTTAAAGGTATTATTGCGGGTGAGTATGATGACCTTCCTGAGCAAGCTTTCTATATGGTGGGTACGATAGATGAAGCCGTAGAAAAAGCAAAAGGCATGTAATCTATATTAATAGGTAATATTATGGCTATGACAGTACATGTAGATATTGTAAGTGCAGAAAAAGAAATTTTTTCTGGGCTTGCAGAAATGGTTTTTGCTCCTGCTGAGCTTGGTGAAGTAGGTATATCACCACGTCATGCGCCATTAATATCTAAATTAAATCCTGGTGAAGTTCGTGTAAAAGTAAGTGATACTGAAACTCAGGAATATTTCGTTTCGGGTGGATTATTAGAGGTACAGCCACATTTAGTGACTGTGCTAGCTGATACTGCTATAAGAGCAAAAGATATTGATGAAGCAGCCGCGCTAGAAGCAAAAGCAAAAGCTGAAGAGGCATTGAGTGACAAGTCCGGTAAAATTGATTATGCAACTGCTCAAGCCCAATTAGCTGTAGCGATGATGCAATTGAGAGCTCTGGATAGACTCAAAAAACGCGGCTCTTAATATAAGGTAGTTTATAAAATATTAGGTGTTCGTTCAAAAAAGCCTGGTAGCGCTTGCGTTATCGGGCTTTTTTGTTTTTAATGATATGGTAATTTACGCGGACTAGACTAATATTGATAGAAAACATAATTGGTATAATGCAAATTTTCTGAAGAGACGACAAGGAAAAATTTAATGACTGTGAAGACCCTTATATTAGCTGCCGGACAAGGTACGCGTATGCGTTCGGCGATGCCTAAAGTACTGCATAAAGTGGCTAATCGTAGTTTACTGCAACATGTGTATGATACGAGTCAGTCCATAGATAATAATGAAGTCATTATTATCTATGGACATGGTGGTGAACAGGTTAAGCAAGCATTGGCGGCTTTAGATGCACAATGGATTGAGCAAAAACAACAATTAGGTACGGGGCATGCGGTATTGCAAGCAGATAGCTTGCTGAATAATGATGACACGGTGTTGATTTTATATGGTGATGTGCCTTTATTATCAAAAGAGTCTATTACTGGACTATTGCAGCATGTATCAGCACATAGTATGGCGTTATTGACTGTCAACTTAGATGACCCATCAGGCTATGGCCGAATTGTCAGAGATAGTGCCGGTAATGTTATTCGTATTGTTGAGCATAAAGATGCAACAGACCAAGAGCATCAAATAAAAGAAGTGAATACGGGGATATTGGCAGCAAAAGGGGATAAGTTAAAAGCGTGGATTGCACAACTCGATAACAGTAATGCACAACAAGAATTTTACCTGACAGATGTTATTGAAATGGCTGTTAATGAGGGTATTGAAGTGAAAACAAGTCAGCCTGAGTGCCCTGATGAGGTCATGGGGGTTAATAACCGTAAGCAGCTCAGTTACCTCGAAAGGGTTTATCAAAACTTACAAGCAGATAAATTAATGGCAGCTGGTGTAACACTGCTTGACCCTGCAAGAGTGGATTGTCGAGGGGGCTTTGATGCTTTGGGGCAAGATATTTCAGTTGATATTAATGTCATTTTTGAAGGCAATAATTCGATAGGCAATAATGTAAAGATTGGTGCAAATACCCTCATCAATAATTCTATTATTGCAGATGATGTGGAAATTTTAGCTAATTGTATTATTGATAATGCGAGCATTGGTGCAGGCAGTCGAATCGGTCCTTTTGCTAGACTGCGACCGCAGGCAGAATTAGCAGAGCAAGTGCATATTGGTAATTTTGTGGAAATTAAAAAAGCGACCGTTGCACAGGGAAGTAAAATCAACCATTTAAGTTATATTGGTGATGCAAGCATCGGCAGTAAAGTCAATATTGGTGCCGGAACAATTACCTGTAATTATGATGGTGTCAATAAGTTTAGAACCGTTATTGAAGATGGCGCTTTTATTGGTTCGGACACTCAGCTTATTGCCCCTGTGACGGTAGGAAAAAATGCAACGATTGGGGCGGGTGCAACGATTACTAAAGATGCGCCAGCAAGTCAATTGACGTTATCTAGAGCAAAACAACTGAGCATAAAAAATTGGCAACGTCCAGTTAAAAAGGAGTCGTAATATGTGTGGAATAGTTGGGGGTATTGCCCAAAGAAATGTTGTGCCTATTTTAATCGAAGGTTTGAAAAGGCTCGAGTATCGAGGTTATGACTCCGCCGGTTTAGCTGTTGTTGCGGATGATAAAATTTATAGGCAGCGACAAATAGGTAAGGTCAAAGGCTTAGAAGATTTGTTGGCGGCAGAACCTTTTTCGGGCAATATCGGTATAGCGCATACGCGTTGGGCAACCCATGGTAAGCCCAGTACCGTTAATGCGCACCCACATGTGTGTAATAATAAAGTAGCTGTGGTACATAATGGTATTATTGAAAATCATGAAAGTCTACGACAAACACAAAAAGAACAAGGTTATACCTTTACCTCTGAGACCGATACGGAAGTTATTGCTCACCAGGTTTATCATGAGTTAGAGCAATGTGATAACTTATTGCAAGCCGTTAAAAATACGATTAAGCATTTAGAAGGAGCTTATGCTTTAGGTGTTGTGAGTAACGAGGATGCTAATACTTTAGTAACCTGTCGCAAAGGGAGTCCGTTAGTGATCGGAGTCGGTATTGGCGAGTATTTTATTGCCTCTGATGTTACGGCATTGTTGCCGGTGACGCAGCGTTTTATCTTTTTAGAAGAAGGCGATATAGCAGAAATTACCACGGATAGTTTGGTTATTTATGATCAGACGGATCAAATTGTTGAGCGCGAAATTAAAGAAAGTAGCCTAAAATCGGATGCCGTTGATAAGGCTGGTTATCGGCACTATATGCTTAAAGAGATATATGAGCAACCGAGAGCCGTTGCAGAAACATTAGAAGGGCGGTTTATTAATAATAGATTGCAAGATAATGCTTTTGGGCACAATGCAGCTGATGTTTTTAAGCAAGTTAAATCTGTACAAATACTAGCTTGTGGTACCAGTTATCATTCCGGTTTAGTTGCTAAGTATTGGTTTGAAAAGCTAGCACGTGTTCCTTGTCATATAGATGTTGCCAGTGAATTTCGTTATCGTGAACCGATACTGTCAGAAGATACCTTAGTGGTAACTATTTCGCAGTCGGGAGAAACGGCAGATACTTTGGCAGCATTATTAGAGGCAAAACGTTTAGGTGCAAAATATTCTTTAAGTATTTGTAATGTTCCTGAAAGTTCGTTGGTGCGTGAATCTGACTTAGTGTTGATGACCAGGGCGGGGCCTGAAATTGGTGTTGCCTCAACAAAAGCTTTTACAACGCAGTTAGTGACTTTAATGTTATTAGTGATTGCGTTAGGACGACGTTTTGCACTGAGTGCAGAAAAAGAAGCACAAATTACCTCTGAGTTATTTCAATTGCCTGGCCTTATTGAAAATGTCTTGCAGATAGATCAAGAAATTGAAGCTTTATCCGAACAATTTGCTGAGAAAAACCATGCTTTATTTTTAGGGCGTGGCTCTCATTACCCTATTGCAATGGAAGGCGCTTTAAAGCTAAAAGAAATTTCCTATATACATGCTGAAGCCTACCCAGCCGGAGAATTAAAGCATGGACCGCTTGCTTTGATTGATTCAGAAATGCCGGTGATTACGGTAGCACCTAATAATAGTTTATTGGAAAAATTAAAATCTAATATTCAAGAAGTAAGTGCGCGTGGTGGGCAATTGATAGTTTTTTTAGATGAATCCATTGTGACCGAAGCAGATGAAAATGTACAAATCGTACGTGTACCTAAAGTTAATAATTTGATTGCACCGATTGTCTATATTATTCCATTGCAGTTACTATCGTATCATGTCGCAGTATTGAAAGGGACTGATGTGGATCAGCCGCGTAACCTGGCAAAGTCAGTGACTGTAGAGTAAGGTTTTTTAGTTAATATCAAAAGCATTGCAATCTGAACTAAGTACGTTTTCTTGTGTTAATGGTAAGCCTGCATATAGTAACAAACTACAAGCTTGGTAACGCCCCAATGGAATATTATTATTGGGTAGACGCAAACGTAAAATGGAGTAATTTGCTTCATTATCGATATAAATGTTGCGCTGGTAAGGCAATATGGTATTTAAAGGGTTGACGTTAAACGGCTGGGAGAAGGTGTATAAACTTCCATCTGGGAAGATGAGACCGATATAAGTATCAAACTCTCCCGATCCGGTAACGATCATATTTAATTGAAAAATATCATTTGTAATAAAGTTATTTTGGTTTAACGCAACTCTTATTGAACTGCCTGTTGTATGGTTATTATTGGTCGCAATTAATGAATAGCTACCGGCGTGGTAGCCATTGATGCCAATATAATTAATACCTGTACTGCTAATATTGCAACTTTCTGCATCGGTGTTTTCTAAAAAAGGGCGGCAGGTAAATTGACTGAATGTGGGGTGTGCTGTCGTATTGACATAAAGATCTAAGTCTTCAGTTAGGTTGTATAGGCGAATATTAGTTGCACCTGATACGTTATAGTATGCCCATTCATTTCGGTTTAACGTGCCGGAAACAACTTGATTTAAAAGCAATGTTTGATTGCTGGCACTGCTATCTATGGTGTTGCTACTGCCGACTGAGGCAACTAAGCTGTAACTACCGGCAGTAAAGCCTCTAATGCCGATATAGGTTATGCCAGCGGTATTGATGGTGCAGGTTTCTTCCTTTGTGCCTGATAGAAAAGGCCTGCAACTAAAATTATCAATACTGGGCTGTGTATTATTGCTGATATAGAGGTCAAGGTCGGATGATAAATTAAACAGTTTGATGCTGGAAGCATCCACTACGGTGTAGAATGCCCACTCCTCTGCATTGATGCTACCGGATACTGGGATTTCTAGTGTTAATGTGGCGGCGGTGTTGTTATTATTATTGTCTGTATTCGTTGATGATGCGATGAGTGTAAAGCTACCGGTAGCAAAGCCTCTAATGCCAATATAGGTGGTTTCTGTACTATTAACAGCGCATGATTCTTCGGTAGTGCTTGCTTGGAAGGGACGACAGGTAAAGCTGTTTTCAGTGGGTTGTGTGCCATTACCAATATAGAGATCTAAGTCGGCCGATAGGTTGTAAAGCCTGATATTTTTGGCACCGATTATTTGGAAATAGCGCCATTCGTTGGTATTTAGCCTGCCGGATAGCGGTGTATCCAGCGTTAATGTATCGTTATGGTTTGCATTACTATTTTCTGTGGAAGCAATAAGTGAAAAGCTACCGGCCGTAAAACCTTTTATGCCAATATAAGTTGTAGTCGCACTATTAACTGTGCAGGTTTCCGTCGCTGTGTCAGCAAGAAAAGGGCTGCAACTAAAATTATTTTCTGTTGGTAATGTGTTATTGCCAATATATAAATCAAGGTCGGCACTTAAGTTAAAAAGGCTGATGCTGGATGCGCCACTAACTTCATAATAAGCCCATTCGCCAGCATTTAATGCTCCTGATAGGGGAGTATTCAATGTTAATATTTGCGCATTAGAATTGGGTGCTGGTGTTTCCTCGGCCGAGCGGTTCAGCATAGGGATGAATGGCGTATTTTCTGCAAAATACTCATGACTATCGGCATTATTGATCGCAACATCGGGTTGGGATAGTGCTAATTGACGCGTGCCGGACTGGCCATATTGGAAATCATCGGTATTGGCAACAATGCGGAAATGGGATACTTCATGAATAATGGTACCCGCCTTAGAATCTGTGCCGGTCAGCGGTGCACTCCAGAAGCTGTTGCATAGATAAACATTGTAAGGCGAACGGCTATAAACGAAAGCAAAAGTATCTCCGTCGCACTCAGATGAGTTACAAATAAAGTTGATATTAGGATTTTCGATTGCGCCGAGTATTTTATTAAAGTTTGTACTGATGGTGGTGTAACGAGAAGCTTGGTAATTACCAAACCAAGTGGTATAGCGGGTGGCTTGTGCGCGTTGATTTTCAGGTGTGGTATTGAGAGCACTTACGGCATCATTTGCTAAGTCACGTGCTGCGATGCGTGCTTGTTCTATGGTTGCATTTTGTGAGGCATCGCAGGATTGCGTTTTGCGGACACTAAGCGTTTTTTGTTGTATGCTCTGTGCTTGGTATGCTGTCACCGTATTAGAAATGAGTTTAATGGTATGTGTTTTATTGGGTGTGTTGCCAAGCTCGGTAACACTCACAAAAGTTTGAAACCTTATGAGGTAATTCCCTGGGGTATTGATTGCATAGTAGTTTGCGATATTGATGTTTGCTGTAACTGCTTCTCTTGCGGCTAAAAGAAGATAATCCTTGGCAGATGGTGTAGCTCTTTTACGTAAAGGGCCGATATAATCAATTTGAGAATCCATGTGCTCTTTATGTACAACCAAAAAACTATGACTGCTAAATTGCGCATCAAATGGCGTATTCCACGTGAGTACTTGTATGGCTTGATCGGATTTATTTTCTAAAGTAAAGGTTAGTGTTAGGTTGTTTGCGTTGGTACTGGCAAGTTTTACGCTTAAGAGATCTTGTGCAAAAGAGGGGCGGCTAAGCACAATAAAAAAAATAAAAATGTGCAGACATTTATAAAGCATGGTTTTTCCTTTATCTCTTGCATGGCTATGGCGGTCACTATTGAATATCAACATAGATTGGTGCGCCTGTTATGATGGGTTCTAATGTAATTTTTTGCTTAGCTTTGCTTTGTAAGTGAGAGAGGTTCAGGCTAATTTTATAATGTCCTGTTGTTTGGATGTTATAGCCTTGCTGTAAGTCTATGGTTGCTTTTATTGAGCTGTGAGGTGCTAAAGTAATAAAGTCGGTTGCTGTCGGTGTGCCGCGCTTGATATTACGACCAATATAAGCAATTGTTTGTTCTTGCTTGCTGATATGGAAGAGGTTTCGGGTAAATTTTCCTTCTAATGGAGTGCCCCATGTTAAGAGCGTAATGGGGCTGGCATAGTGATTTTTTAATTCAAACTGAATATTAATAGGCAATTTCAGTTTGACTTGTTTAGGTAGCGTGAGTTGCGCTGTGATTCCGCCATTGATGCGTGTTTGTGTCATATGGTGGCGAGTTTGTTCTGCGCGGCTGTCATTGTTTGAGCAAGCTGCCAAGAGCAAGAGGCATAATGCGTAGCTACTGACTACAAAAAAATGGCCGCAGGGTTTGGTTTTATGTTTGTGTAATGGCATAGGCTTAGCTTAATCTATTGGCTATGAGCACCATTAAGTGTAACGCTGGTCTATTGTGCTTGACAATGTATTTATTCAATATGGCCTGGTATTTAAAATGAAAATTTTAAATAGGTTTGTACACCATGATATTGATAATCATAACGAAACTTATAATATTCGCGGCGGTTTTTAATGTTTAATATCGAAAAATTATAGGCGAGGCCAATGCCGATATATTTTAAAAGATTGTACTCTGCCCCTAGTTGGTAGCTGTATAAATTACCTGTCCAGTCACCTATTGAAGCAACCATAAAGTCAAAATTACTGAGAATGATTAGTTTGTCGGTGATGCCATAACTCCCTCGAAAACCCACAACTGGCAATGGTAAAGTAAATGTGTTGCTGACATAAGTGCCAACCGTTTCATTGGCCAAGGTTGGTTTAATCTCAGTACTTACATTGAGAGTATAAAGGCCTACAGACGGCCCAAATTCATAGTTGGAGCCTTGAAACAAATTATAGGTGTAATTTAATTGGTAGCGATTATGGTTGAATTTGCTACTTATGCCGGTACCGGCAGGGATAATATAATCACCGATAGTATAGTCTTCACCTGTAATATTTTTCCCATCTTGAAAGAGGCCGAACCAAGTAAAATCTAGTCGATGTTTTGGTGTAATGCGCCAGAAGACATCTGCTTTAAATGTATTGACTTTATGATTTAGGCCAAGGTCTTGCTCAAAGTCAATGGGCGAGTTTGACTCGGTTATTGAGCTTTGAAATGTAGCACTATTGTTGATGGTAGTAAAAAAATAGCCAAAATTTGCGCCTATTGTTTGTTTAAAATAAGTTGATTCAGCGTATGCCACGCTCGTAGGGTGAAAGGTATTGCACAATATAAGTAATGCTGTCGTAATAAATGATTTATTCATAAGGTGATAAGCGTAGTTTGTTTATTATAATCTATAGGTTATAAGTGCTTAGGGTTTTTGGGGAATTTAGGCAAATCAGATTGCATAGTGTCCCATGGTTGTGCATCTGATACCCGGAAATCCATATGAGGGTGATAGGTGCTGGGGGCATCTAATACCAATCCCAGTATATTTGCACTTTAACAAAAATGTTAAGTTATCACTCTAATAACACTTAGGATGGTAACTTAACGGTATTTACTTATTAGGATTGGTATAATGTGGCTGCATTGACAGGAAGAACTGTGTCGGGGTCTGAGTTTCTGCCAAAACGGGATGTGCCGCATTGTGGACAAAAGCCTCGGTACATTGTATTGCCACTTGCTGCTTGTGTCGCATATTTTTAAACTTACCTGTAATAATTAATGCTTGATAGGGTACAAATAATACTGCGGTATAGGGGGGGGCGACTGATTTCTGGCAGGTACGGCAGTGGCAGTTACCTGCTCCGATAGGTTCGACTATCACTTCGTATTGTAACGTGTTACGACAGATTATCAGCACAGCTGATTTAGCTATTATTACAGAATCTGAAAAGAATGAGGCGTTTAGCCATTATGGTAGATGATTTTTCTATCGATTAAATACAAATGTATTAAGAAGGGTAGTGCTTTGTTTAAGCTGTGACATATGAATCTTAAGAAGCTCAGCTAATTTTAGATGTAGTTAGATTAAGTAATTGTTTACAAACATATAAAATGGTGAGTATAATTGCAAAAGTTAAGCCATTGTCAGGAGTGATAACTGGTGGAGAGAAGCATTGCATTGTGCAATGCTTTTTTATTTTATATTCCCTGAATTTTCTGAGAAAAGATTGTATGCCTGTAATTACCTTGCCTGATGGCTCTAAACGCGAGTTTGATAATGCTGTGACTGTCATGGAGGTTGCGCAATCAATTGGCTCCGGCTTGGCAAAAGCCACTCTGGCAGGCCGCGTTAATGGTGAGTTGCTGGACGCAAGTACGCTGATCACAGATGATGTCGCATTACAAATTATTACCGCAAAGGATGCTGATGGTATTGAGGTGATACGCCACTCTACCGCGCATTTGCTTGCTCAGGCAGTCAAACATATCTTTCCTGATGCACAGGTGACCATAGGGCCTGTCATTGAAAATGGATTTTATTATGATTTTTCATATGAGCGACCGTTTACGCCAGAAGATATTAAAAAAATCGAAAAAGAAATGCAACGTATTGTTGCCGGCAATTTAGAGATTACTCGTTCGATACTTTCACGAGATGCAGCGGTTAAGTTTTTTCGTGATTTAGGCGAAGAATATAAAGCTGAAATTATTGAGTCTATCCCTGCCGATCAGGAATTATCTCTTTATACACAAGGTGATTTTACGGATCTGTGTCGTGGGCCGCATGTACCAAGTACCAGCAAACTAAAGGCATTTAAATTGATGAAGATTGCCGGAGCCTATTGGCGCGGTAATTCTGATAATGAAATGTTGCAACGTATCTATGGAACGGCGTGGGCTGATAAAAAAGACTTAAAAGCTTACTTGCATCGTTTGGAAGAGGCGGAAAAACGAGATCACCGTAAGCTAGCGAAAACATTAAACTTTTTTCATATGCAGGAAGAAGCTCCTGGAATGGTGTTTTGGCATGAAAAAGGCTGGACCATTTATCAGCAAGTTGAGCAATATATCCGTGAGAAATTACGCTCACATGGCTATGGTGAAGTCAGAACACCGCAAGTTGTTGATAAGAGTTTATGGGAAAAATCAGGTCACTGGGATAAGTTTGGTGATATGATTTTTACCACACACTCCGAGCATCGTGATTATGCGATTAAGCCGATGAACTGCCCTTGTCATGTGCAGATTTATAATCAAGGTTTAAAAAGCTATAAAGATTTACCGTTACGTTTGGCCGAGTTTGGTTCTTGTCATCGTAATGAACCATCGGGTACTTTGCATGGTCTGATGCGGGTGCGTAATTTTGTACAAGATGATGCGCATATTTTTTGTGCAGAAAATCAGATTCAAGACGAAGTTTCGAGTTTTATCGACCTGTTATTTGAAGTGTATCGAGATTTCGGGTTTAACGAAGTCTTGATTAAGTTATCAACGCGCCCTGAAAAACGAGTCGGGTCTGATGCCGTCTGGGATAAGGCGGAAAAAGCCTTAGAGCTGGCTTTAGATAATAAAGGCCTGGATTGGGAATTACAGCCGGGTGAAGGTGCTTTCTATGGGCCTAAAATTGAATTTTCTTTAAAAGACTGCTTGGAGCGTGTTTGGCAGTGTGGAACAATTCAAGTTGATTTCTCCATGCCGGGACGATTAGAGGCGAGTTATGTCGCTGAAGATGGCTCTAAACAAGTACCTGTCATGTTGCACCGCGCCATATTGGGCTCATTAGAGCGTTTTATCGGTATTTTAATAGAACAACATGCAGGAACAATGCCCGTTTGGTTGTCGCCGGAGCAGGTTGTGGTGCTCAATATTGCGAGTCGTCATGATGATTATGCCGAGCAAGTTTATGCTCAATTGCACCAACAAGGCTTTAGAGCAAAAATTGACTTGAGAAATGAGAAGATAGGCTTTAAAATTCGTGAACATTCTATGCAAAGAATCCCTTATCTTCTTATTATTGGTGACAAAGAGTTAGAGGAAAAAACGGTGACAGTTCGGTCACAAAATGGTGATGATTTGGGTAGCTTTTCAGTGGGCTCTTTTATAGAGCGACTGAATGACGAAATACAATGCAGAAAGTAATTTAGTAACTGGGGGAAAAGAGTATCGCTTCTAAAAAAGATGCAACACGTTTGAATGATGATATCACAGCACGACGTGTCAGATTAACAGGTTTGCCGGAAGGGCAGGGTGGCATTATGTCACTGAGTGACGCAAAGCGTATGGCTTCTGATGCAAATATGGATTTGGTTGAGGTTTCGCCAAATGCGGATCCTCCCGTTTGTAAAATTATGGACTATGGTAAATTTTTATTCGACCAGAATAAAAAATTGCAAATAGCCAAGAAAAAACAAAAACAGATTCAGGTTAAAGAGATTAAATTTCGCCCTGGAACAGATATTGGTGATTACAACGTTAAACTGCGTAACTTAATCAAATTCCTGACAGAAGGTAATAAAACCAAAATTACCGTGCGTTTTCGGGGTAGAGAAATGGCGCATAGAGAAATTGGCATGAATTTGCTGAAACGTGTTGAAAAAGATTTGGAAGAGTTAGCGACCGTTGAGCAATTTCCGAAAATGGAAGGTCGTCAAATGGTAATGGTCTTAGGACCTAAAAAGAAAAAATAAGGCTTTTAGCTGTTTATTTTTTGTAAAGTTTACTACTGTTGGAAGAGTAGTTTTATCAATTCGGCCGGGCCCTTGCATTTTGCCTTGTCGGGTTTTTATATCAGGGATGTGTTATTTTTATATTATTTGGAGAAAACAAATGCCAAAAATTAAAACCCATAGCGGTGCTGCAAAACGTTTTAAGCGTACCGGTACTGGTAGTTTTAAGTGTGGACAGTCACACCGTCGCCATATTTTGACTAAAAAATCGACTAAAAGAAAAAGACAGTTGCGTAAAGCTGCAACGCTTCATCAAGCAGATGTGCGTATGACTGCACGTATGTTGCCTTATAGTTAATTTAGGAAAATAAAATGGCCAGAGTAAAACGTGGTGTAACAGCCAGAGCAAGACATAAAAAAATTCTAAAGCAAGCGAAAGGCTACTACGGAGCCCGTAGTCGTGTTTATCGTGTTGCTAAGCAAGCGGTTATTAAAGCCGGTCAATATGCTTATCGTGACCGTAAGCAGAAAAAACGTACTTTTCGTGCTTTATGGATTGTGCGTATCAATGCGGCGGCACGTATGTGTGATATTTCATACAGCCGTTTGATTAATGGTTTGACAAAAGCAAATGTCGCCATTGACCGTAAAGTACTAGCGGATATTGCTGTCCATGATATGGATGGTTTTGCCGCGATTGCTGAAATTGCTAAAGCAAATCAAAGTCCACGTTAAGAGTATACTATTTTTAGTATTCCTCTAAGGGGAAAGGATTGGAAAAAGGGCTGCTACAGCCCTTTTTTTTGCCATAACTTTCTGTGTGTTTCATTTAAACAAAAGCGAACTGAGCCGTGTCAACCACCCTCGAAGAAATTCTTGCACAAGCCATACAAGCGCTTGCAGCAGCCAATGATTTACAAGCATTAGATCAGATCCGTGTGCAATATCTGGGTAAAAAAGGAGCGTTTACCTTACAGATGAAAGAACTCGGCAAACTTGAGCCCGAACAAAGACGAACTGCCGGCCAAGCCATCAATGCAGTTAAAGCTGAATTCCAAAAAACTTTGGAAGCACGCAAAAATACGTTACAACAAGCTGAATTAGATGCGCGTTTAGCAAGTGAAACAATTGATGTTACCTTGCCGGGCAGAGGGCAAGCTGTTGCAGGTCTTCACCCTGTCACACTAACGCTAAGGCGTATAGCTAAAATATTTTCCAGTGTGGGTTTTAAAGTTGAAGAAGGGCCGGAAATTGAAGATGACTATCACAACTTCGAGGCTTTAAATATTCCCTCGCACCATCCTGCACGGGCGATGCATGATACATTTTATTTTGATGCGCATACCTTGTTAAGAACCCACACATCGCCCGTACAAGTGCGTTCTATGGAAAAATACCAGCCCCCATTAAAAGTGATTGCACCTGGGCGAGTGTATCGTTGTGATTCGGATGTGACGCATACCCCCATGTTTCATCAGGTTGAAGGTTTTTTAGTAGATGAAAATGTCAGTTTTGCTGATTTAAAAGGAGTGGTATATGAATTTTTACGCGCCTTTTTTGAAAAAGATATTCAAGTGCGCTTTAGGCCATCCTACTTTCCTTTTACCGAACCCTCGGCAGAGGTCGATATTGAATGCGTGATGTGTGACGGTAAAGGTTGTCGAGTGTGTAGTCATACCGGCTGGTTGGAAGTGATGGGCTGTGGCATGATTCATCCTGAAGTCTTTCATGCTGTCAATATTGATACGGAAGCCTTTACCGGCTTTGCTTTTGGTATGGGAGTTGAGCGACTCGCTATGTTGCGTTATGGCATCAATGATTTGCGATTGTTTTTTGAAAATGATTTGACATTTCTTGAGCAATTTAATTAAGGATTAGGTAAATATCATGCAATTTAGTGAAGCTTGGTTAAGAGAATTAGTAAACCCTGCCATTGATACGGCGGCATTAGTTGAGCAATTAACGATGGCAGGGCTGGAAGTGGATTCGGTAACACCTGCGGCAGCCGAATTTAGCGGCGTTGTGGTTGGGCAAGTACTCTCGGTGATTGCGCACCCTAATGCCGATAAATTAAGAATTTGTAGCGTCAATGTTGGTACAGAAGAGCCGCTACAAATTGTATGTGGTGCCAGCAATGTACGCGCAGGCTTAAAAATACCTGCGGCTTTAATTGGTGCGGTATTGCCGGGCGATTTTAAAATTAAAAAATCCAAATTACGCGGTGAGCCATCTTTTGGTATGCTTTGTTCCGAAAAAGAACTCGGTCTGGCAGATGATGCCGATGGTTTAATGGAACTGGCGACAGATGCCCCGGTGGGGACGGACATTCGGGATTATCTTGCCTTAAATGATCAAATGATTGAGGTAGATTTAACCCCCAATAGGGCAGATTGCTTAAGTATCGAGGGCGTTGCGCGTGAAGTTGCATTATTGAATGAAATGGATTTTGAAGTGCCTGTGGTTGCTCCGATAGTTATTGCACATCAAGATGTATTGGATGTAAAAATCAGTGCGCCTTCCGCCTGCCCACTTTATTTAGGGCGTTTAATTAAAGGGGTGGATGTTAAGGCAGAAACGCCGCTATGGATGCAAGAGCGTCTACGTCGTTCCGGCTTAAGAAGTCTCGGGCCGGTTGTGGATGTGACCAACTACGTCTTATTGGAATTAGGCCAGCCACTGCATGCTTTTGATGCGGCTAAATTATCAGGTGGTATTGAAGTGCGCATGGCACAGGCTGATGAAAAACTCAGCTTGTTAAACGAGCAAGATATTCAATGCAATAGTGACACATTAGTGATTGCCGATGCGGATAAAGCCTTAGCTCTTGCCGGCGTAATGGGGGGTAGTGACTCGGCGGTCTCTGATAGCAGTCAAGATATTTTCTTGGAATGCGCTTTTTTTAACCCCAGTTTTATGATGGGCAAAGCCAGGCATTATGGTCTACATACGGATTCATCACATCGTTTTGAGCGTGGTGTTGATCCTGAGCTACAACAACGTGCTATTGAGCGCGCAACGCAACTTATTATCGAGATAGCGGGTGGTCAGGCCGGCCCCGTGACAGAGGCGGTAGCGACGGAGCATTTGCCTAAACGTGCGGTAGTGCCGTTGCGCCAACAAAGAATCAAACGTATTTTAGGTGTAGAGTTGGCCGCCACCGAAGTTGAAGGCATTTTGCAACGCTTAGGGATGCGGTTTGTTAAAGAGGCAGAGGTTTGGCAAGTGACACCGCCGGGATTTCGCTTTGATATTGCCATTGAAGCCGATTTAATCGAAGAGCTAGGGCGTGTCTATGGCTATAATAATTTACCGCAAAGTAGCTTACTGATGCGCTCAGCATTAAGCCAAGCACCAGAGGCGGTTTTAGGCATAGATCAAATAAAAGATTTATTGGTGGCGCGTGATTTTCAAGAAGCGATTACTTACAGTTTTGTTGATGAAGCGTTGCAAAAAAGTCTTGTTCCTCATGATAGCTATATAAAATTACAAAACCCCATCTCGTCTGAACTTGCCGTTATGCGTACAACGCTATGGTGCGGTTTATTGCAAGCGGCGGCCTATAATACCAAGCGTCAGCAGACGCGAGTGCGCTTGTTTGAAGCTGGACAACGCTTTTTAGGTACAGATGCCAACAGCCAAGAAAAAATGCTGGCTGGCGTAGCACTTGGTTTGGTCTTGCCCGAGCAATGGGGGGGTAAAACGCGTCAAGTGGATTTCTATGACATCAAAGCCGATGTTGAAGCCATTTGCGCACTAACAGGGCGTGCGGTACAGTTTATTGCCGCAAAGCACAGTGCATTGCATCCTGGGCAAAGTGCTGTTATAAAAACGGCTGACGGGCAAGCATTGGGTTGGGTTGGTATGCTACATCCCACGCTAGAAAAGCAACTCGGTTTTGATAGCAATGTCTTCTTATTTGAACTATCGCAAGCTGTATTGTTGGCACGCGCAGTCCCTACTTTTAGCAGTCTATCAAAATTTCCATCAGTACGCCGCGACTTAGCACTACTCATGCGTGAAGAGGTATCTTTTCAGGCCGTTAAGGAGTGTATTGCGGCCTGTCAGCAAACGTTAATCAAAGAGGTTAAAGTATTCGATATCTACCGTGGGCAAGGGGTTGAGCCAGGTTATAAGAGTGTGGCGTTAGCATTAATTTTGCAAGATGCAACACAAACTCTTACAGATACCGAAATTGATGCTATAGTTAACAAAGTGTTAGATGCATTAGCTAACAAATTAAGTGCAAAATTGAGAGATTAGAATAAATGGCAGTAACGAAAGCAGATTTCGCAGAAAGATTATTTAATGAAGTTGGTTTAAATAAGCGTGAAGCGAAAGAAATGGTTGAGCTTTTTTTTGAAGAAATTAAAGCGTCACTAGAAATGGGTGAGCAAGTAAAAATCTCCGGGTTTGGTAAGTTTGAATTAAGAGATAAAAATAGTCGCCCAGGAAGAAATCCAAAAACAGGTGAAGAAATTCCTATTACCGCGCGTAGGGTCGTCACCTTTAGAACCGGTCAGAAGTTAAAAACACGAGTAGAAGCCTATGCTGGAACCAAGTAATAATAACGAATTACCCGCGATACCTGCAAAACGCTATTTTGCAATCGGTGAGGTCAGTGATTTATGTGGTGTTAAGCCGCATGTATTAAGATATTGGGAGCAGGAATTTGAGCAACTAGAACCTATTAAGCGGCGTGGTAATAGACGTTATTACCAACGTAATGATGTGATGTTAATTCGTCAAATTAGAGCTTTATTATACGAGCAAGGCTATACGATAGGTGGTGCTAGAGCGCACTTGCAAAGTGATGATGCTAAAGATGATTCTGGGCGTACCAAGCAAGTTATTCATCAAATGATTGGTGAATTAGAGGATATTTTGGAAATTCTCAAATAAAGATTGCTAAGCCGCGTAGTTGTTATATACTATGTCGGCTTATTCTTTGGCTAATAAATATTCATTGTTTGCAAAAAGAATAATCAGCTTAATTGTCGGGGCGTAGCGCAGTTTGGTAGCGCACCATACTGGGGGTGTGGGGGTCGTAGGTTCAAATCCTATCGTCCCGACCAATTGAATCAAAGGTTTACATGAAAATGCAAGCCTTTTTTTATGCCTGAAAAACGCTCTAGCTGAAAACGTCTTTAGGGTAGGGGCAAATAAAACACTCATTTTCCACTGGTAATACTTGCAACCAACGCCAAAAATTTCAGGCATAAAAAAGTATTTATATGGTCGCATATTCAACTATGGATAATTACGCCAATATTAAATAAGTATTACTGTCTCCACTCCTCAATGGTCTTTTCTTTTTCTTTAACTTTCTTGGCTCTGTACATGACATTTTTAGTTAATCGTTTTAATATCAAATAGATGCTTAATTATTTTAATATCAGGATCTGGTTCTGGCAAAAGCATTATTATTAGGCGTAACTTTTCTTTTGATG
>JALSIU010000106.1 GCA_026989715.1 Methylomonas sp. | reverse complement strand
CATTGCTTTTCTATCGTAACCCATACGATGAGGGGCAATAAAACCAAAACACCCACAATAGGGCCTTTCACTAACAAGCCCAGCCCCATGCCAACAAAAAATAAATAACGCCATTTTTGTGCCTGTTGTGCATTGGGATTATTAAGAGCATGCCAGAAACTAATCATGGATAAACTAACACAGAGGCATAAAGCCATGTCGGTCATGACAGCACCACTGGCAATAAAAAATAACGCCGTGCTTAATAACACAATGCTACTAAAGGTCGCTTTTTCAGCTCCTTGCAATACGTTAGCAAAACGGTACACCAGCCAAAGAATCAGTCCTGCCAATAAAAATACGGGTAAGCGTGCGGCAAACTCCGAATAGCCGAAAAGCTGAAATGAAATAGCGGTAAGCCAAAATGTCAGCGGAGGTTTTCCCCAGAAAGGCACGCCATAATCAAAGGGCGGCATAATCCAGTTGCCAGTTTCTATGATTAAGCGTGGAATTTCAGCGTAACGGGCTTCGGTAGGGTCGTGTAGTGGGTATTCAATAATACCGAACAGACGCGCTAAAAGCGCAATAAAAATGATGGCTAAAGAGAGTTTACTAAATGTTTGCGTCATCTGTTTTGGCTGTATAGGTTTTTTTTATAAAATAAAGCGGTCTTTGTTTGGATTCGATAAACATATGCCCGATATATTCACCTAAAATTCCAATGGATAATAATTGTACGCCGGAGAAAAACAATATCACGGTAATCAGTGTGGGAAAGCCTTGAATGACTTCACCAAATATCAAGGTTTTTATAATAAAATAAAGCCCTAATATAAAGGCACCAAAGGCCGTCATAAAGCCGGCATAAGTTGCTAAACGTAAGGGTTCTTGCGTAAAAGATGAGATGCCTTCAATCGCAAATTTAACTAACTTGCGATAATTCCAATTCGTTTCCCCGGCAAGCCGTGGGTCTCTACTATATTCTATGGCAGTTTGTGAAAAGCCTATCCAAGTAAACAGGCCTTTCATAAAGCGTTTGCGCTCACGTACTTGATTTAAAGCATCAACCGCTTGGCGACTCATTAAACGAAAATCACCGACATTTTCGGGGATTTCATGGTCACTTATTTTATTAATGAGTTTATAAAATAGTTTTGCGGTAAACTTTTTTAAAAAACTCTCACCTTTACGTTCGGTACGCTTAGCATAGACAACATCAAAGCCTTCACGCCAGACTTTGACCATCTGTACAATGAGCTCAGGTGGGTCTTGTAAATCAGCGTCAATGACAACCACAGCATCGCCTTGTGCTGTATCTAGTCCCGCGGTCATGGCCGCTTCTTTGCCAAAATTGCGACTTAAATCGATGATTTTAATGCGTGCATCTTGTGCCATTAATGCTAAAAGGATTTTAAGCGTTGCATCTTGACTGCCATCATTGACATAAAGTATTTCGACTTGCATATCGATTGTTTGCACGGCATCAGCGATACGTTGCTGGCATTTTGCAATGACTTCCTGTTCATTATGAAAAGGAATGATAATAGATAATAGTTCTGTTGGTTTCATACGGTAATTCCGGTTGAGCTTGCCGCCCTTTGATATTTTTAGGGCTATTATGTTGATTGATAAGGGCGGGATTTTTGCGCTTGTCAAATCGTTATAGTCAGTATGCTATATTTAATGTGACTCAGGTGGCAGTGGCAAGCTGGGATATTATTGTCATTCCTGATGATGGGGGAATCTTTTGAGGCCGAATTATAACACACGATTTTTTTTAAAAGTACTAGGCGCATTATGGCGTAGCTAAGGCTATGTCCTATTGCGCTTGCAATTGCTTTAAGGCTTGCAATTCATCCATAAAAAATTGTAGGCGATCTTCTAAAATGGCTGAAAGGTAAAAATTTAGTCCCTTGGCTTGTTGTGCTAATTTAATTTGCATAATTGCACCGCTGGTATGCCCAATAGCATAATAATATTCGGCCATATAGCGGTGTGAGTTGACTTTTTGTCCTAGGTCGCCATAGGCCTGTGCCAGCAATAAAAAATAGCGCGGGTACTGTTGCTGCGTATATTCGAGTAATTTTAAATGTTGCAATGCCTGTTGCGGCTGGTTGGCGGTGAGTAAAATATTAATATACTCAAATTGGAAATCACTTTCATGCGGGAATTTTTGCTGTAATTGCAATAATAATTTTTTGGCAGCGGTAAAGTCACGGCGGTTAATGGCAACATCAGTCAGCGCAGTCAGGTATTCGCGCTGGTTGGGATAACGCTGACTTAGTGTTAAGAAAATATCGGCCGCTTGTGGATATTTGCGTTGTTGTAAATAGCATAAGCCTAAGCCATACTGCATTGCGGCGCGTTGTTCGGGCGTGCCTTGATTGATTTTTCTTTGAAAGAAAGTGATTAAATCTTTGATTGAGTTTTGCGCCGAGCTAATACGTAATTTGGTTTTAATTAAACGATAGCTTTGTGAATTGGGCACTTGGCGATAAGGGTATTTTTCGGCTCGGCCGCGCGTATCAGCAATACGTGATGCTGTGATAGGGTGGGTGCGTAAAAATTCCGGAGCTCCTGCACCATAATAGCGACTGGCTTGTTGTAGTTTCTCAAAAAAAGCAGGCATGCTACGTGGGTCAAAATGCGCACGCGCTAAAGTTTTGATACCGATTCTATCGGCCTCTTGCTCATTATCGCGCGTAAAATCAATTTGCATTTGTAGGCTGCCGGCTTGAATGGCGGATAATGCACCAATACCCACATCAGGGGCTTGGGTGGCGACAATGATGGCCGCAATCATCGCGGCAGCGGCCGGCAAAGAAAGCTTGCTGGCGGCCTCATAAGAGCGATAAATATGGCGTTGTGTTACGTGTGCAATCTCATGCGCTATGACGGAAGCTAGTTCACTTTCAGAGTCGCTATTAATGATAAGTCCTGAATTGATGCCGATAAAGCCTCCCGGCCCTGCAAAGGCATTAATATCATCAGACATGACCACAAAAAAATAAAAATCTTGGCGCGGGTTATCGCTACTGGCGACTAATTTTTGGCCAATGGCTTGAATATAGTGCTGAATATCGGAATCATAGCTGATATCCAGTTGTGAGCGTATGTTACGAAAGAAAGCATCACCGAGCGCTTTTTCTTGGGCGGGCGAAATTAAAGTACCGGTCGAGTCGCCCAAATTAGGCAAATGCAAATGGTCGTTGGCCATGATTAAGTTTGAAGCGCATAGGCCGAGCAAGCATAGACTGGAAGTTATCAGTTTTTTCGGTTTCATGAAATGGTATACTCGTTGCTCAACAACAGGGCGGCTGTTTATTGTACTGAATGTTGGCTTATCTTTCCTATTTCTTGGTAGTTTAACGTATGAAATTTGCAATTCAAATTAATTCTAGCCCTTATCAATCGAGTCATGCAGAGACCGCTTATCAGTTTGTACGCACAGCTTTAACGATGGGGCATGAGGTTGTGCGCATTTTTTTTTATCAAGAAGGGGTTTTCCATGCTTTTCGTTATGCAAGCCCGCCTGCTGATGAAGAATCGCTTGTAGCACGTTGGAGCGCGTTGGCTCAGGAGTTTAATCTTGATTTGGTCGTGTGTATTTCGGCCGCACAGCGTCGAGGCTTGCTGGAAGCTAATGAAGCGGCGCGTTTAGGGAAACTGGATAATGATGTTGCCGATGGCTTTCGCATTGCCGGTTTAGGGCAATGGGTTGAGGCGATACTATTGGCCGATAGATATATTGAGTTTTGAGTTGGTTTTTATCGGTATGCTAAATGATACCCCCCTGGCTGATTACTCACAGCCAATAATTTCCCTATCCTCCAAATAACACCCTGGATCTTCAGCCCAAGCATCGCCATAAATTTGCTGTGCTCTGACGCGAGTATTACCATTGCAAATGGCTTGATAATGACACTCACCACAACGCCCTTTTAAAGGTCGAGGGGATTGTTTTAAGCCGGCCATCAAGGGATCGGTCGTATCTTGCCATATTTCAGAAAATGGGCGTTCCAATACATTGCCTAAA
>JALSIU010000105.1 GCA_026989715.1 Methylomonas sp. | reverse complement strand
TTATGCTGCGTTAGCCGGTTTTTCGGTGCCGACCCAGCGAGCATTGATTATGTTGGCGGTGTGGGTTGCTGCCACCTTATTACGCAGGCATGTGCAAGCGATTAATGTTTTTGCCATTGCGTTGTTACTCGTATTGTTATATAGCCCGTTAGTGGTATTGTCGGCCGGTTTTTATTTATCATTTCTGGCCGTTTTTATTATTATCTATGCTATGTCTGCGCGACTGGGGCAAGAGCATTATTTGCTGAAAAGCTTTAGGTTGCATTGTGTGATTGGTTTGAGTTTGTTGCCGGTTTTGCTTTTCTTTTTTCAAAGTGTGTCATTGATTGCGCCGGTTGCGAATATGATTGCCGTGCCGGTCATTAGCTTTATCGTTGTGCCTTTATCATTATTAGCACTTGTGTTTTTGCCTTATTTGCCTGAGTTTGCAAATTTTATTTTGCAGGGGGTAGAGGTGGTTTTACATCTTTTGTGGCAGGTTTTATTACGATTAGTGGATTTACCCTTTGCGAGTATTGTGCGTCCGCAACCGGAAGGCTGGCAAATCGCGGTGGCTTTAGTCGGCGTATTATTGCTGTTAGCACCGCGAGGTATTCCGGGGCGTTATTTAGGAGCTGTATTGCTACTGCCTTTATTTGTGCTTGAACCAGATAGACCTGCCGTTGGTACGGCGAGTTTGACGCTACTGGATGTCGGACAAGGCTTGGCCGTAGTTGTGCAAACTGCCGAGCATACTTTATTGTTTGATGCAGGCGCAAAATTTTCGGATACGTTTGATATGGGGCGGCGTGTTGTCTTGCCTTTTTTGCATTACCAGCAGGTTACCCAATTAGATATGTTGATTATTAGTCACGGAGATAATGATCATATTGGCGGTGCGGAGGCCGTATTGCAAACTCTGCCGACTCATCAGTTATTAATCGGTGTGCCGCAAAAATTGCAAAATTATAACCCGATTGCTTGCCGTGCAGGCCAAAGTTGGCAGTGGGATCGCGTTAATTTTCGCATTTTATCACCGCCGGAGCAGGCTTTTCATAGTGAAAATAATAACTCTTGTGTGTTGCAGGTTCAGACGGATAAAGGAAGCTATTTATTAACCGGAGATATTGAGCAAGCGGCGGAGACGTATTTAAGTCTTAACAATGCATCATTGCAGGCAGATGTATTGGTTGCAGCACATCATGGTAGTAAAACTTCCTCTAGTGTGGCATTTTTAGCGCAAGTGCAGCCGCGTGTGGTGCTGATTCCTGCTGCTATTCCTAATCGTTTTGGTTTTCCACATGCAGAGGTCTTGGCGAGATACGTACAACATAACATCCAATATTTTGTCACAGGCAAACAAGGGGCGTTAACGGTTAGTTTATTGGCAGATAAGGTAAATGTAGAAAGTTATCGGCAGTCGCATGGGCATTATTGGAATAGGTAGTCATGCTAATAATAATCCTATAGAATCTGATATTAAGTCTTTTATTATTTTTAAAGTGTAGATAAGGAGAAGAAATTGCCAGAAATTAATTGCTTAATTACGGATGATAGTCGTATGTCACGTATGATGTTAAAGAAAATTATTAGTGTGGCGCAACCCGATTGGAAAATTACTGAAGCTGCTGATGGACAAGAAGCGGTTGATTTGGCGCGTGCGACTGAGTTTCAGGTGATTTTTTTAGATTATAATATGCCTAATATGAATGGTGGTGAAGCGGCGGAAATTTTAAGGCCTTTATTTCCAGATGCTAGAATCGCATTTTTGACCGCCAATATTCAAGATGCGATTAAGAATTTAGCTATAAAGTTACATATTGATTTTATTCCTAAACCTATTACTGAAGAAAAAATTAAACAATATGTCAGAAAGTAAGCTGGTTTTAGATGATTTTTTTATAGATGCTATTTCTGAGGTATTAAATATTGGGATGGGAGCGGCGGCTGCCTCTTTGAGTGAAATGGTTGAGGAAGAGGTTGTTTTAAGTGTGCCGAGGATTGAGTTTGTATCGCGCCTAGATGCCGCAAATATTATCGGTACTAAGGTGAGCTCTGAGGTGAGTGGGGTGTTGCAAGGTTTTGCCGGCGCTATTAATGGTGATGCTTTATTATTATTTCCTGAAGAGCAAAGTTTAGAATTGGTGCGTGCTGTGTTGCATGAAGATTTGCCTTTAGATGAGCTGACAGAGTTAGAGCAGGATGCAATGACTGAGATTGGTAATGTCATCTTAAATGCTTGTGTCTCAAATATGGCAGATCTTTTTGAACAAACGATGATTGGTGAGGTGCCGGCCTTTGTTAAAGGCTCATTGGCTTCCGTTTTATCGGTTGAGCAAGATAAAGGTATTGTCTTGTTGTTGAAAATGGATTTTTCTATTCAAGAAAAAAATATTCATGGCTATGTGACCTTTTTAATGGATTTTGCATCTATTACTGAGCTACAAAAAAATATAGAAGCATTTGTTGGGGGCGGCTGATAAGGCAATGCTTGATGTAGCTCATAAGATTGATTTGTTTGAATTAAGTGCGAGTGTACTTTTGGCGAGTGATACAGGCATTATTGTGCTGGATCAGCAGGCAAAAGTGATTATTTGGAATGATTGGTTAACAAAATATACAGGTTTAACAGCAGATGAAGTATTAGGACGCTATTGGAATGATTTGTTTCCACAGTTAGTATCAGGTCGGTTAAGACAGTCAATTGATGCTGTTTTAAAGCATGGGATGGCCTCTTTTATTTCACACTCATTGCATAAGGCTGCTTTACCTTTATTTGACCGGTTACAGCATTTTATTGAGCAACAGGTTATTGTTAAGCCTGTTGTTGATAAAGGTGTCCGTTATTGTTTAATTCAAATTAATGATGTGACGGCAATGGTTAGCCGTGAAAGAGTCTTGCGTGACCAAGCAAAGACCATGCGTGCTTTGGCCAAACGTATGGCGCGGGAGAAAGAGCAGATACAGGTTACTTTGGATTCCATTGCGGATGCAGTTATTACGACAGATGGTCAGGGCGTTGTTTTGTCAATGAATCCGGTTGCTGAATTATTGACGGGCTTATCTGAAAAGGATGTTTTGAATGCGCCTGTGAGTCAAGTTTGTGCCTTGCAAAATGAGGTGACCGGTTTACAGGTAGACTGTCCAGTTAGCGTGTGTTTACAGACTTTGCAAGTAGAAAGTAATGATGTTGATCATGTACTAGTTTCTGCTGATGGACATTCGTATGCCATTACTGATTCAGTTGCTCCGGTATTAAGTACGACAGGTGAGCTGTTAGGTGCCGTGTGGGTGTTTCGCAATGTCACTGAGTCACGATCTTTGGCCGCTGAATTAACACGACAAGCTTTACATGACCCCTTAACGGATTTGGCAAATAGGCGTGCATTTGAAGATCGTATGCGAATTTTGTTAGAGACGGTACGGCAATATGGTACTGAAAATTATTTACTGTACTTGGATTTGGATCAGTTTAAAGTGGTCAATGATACCTGTGGTCATGATGCGGGGGATGAATTATTAAAGCAAATTGCGCATTTAATGCGTGAGCATTTACGTAAAACCGACTTATTTGCACGTTTAGGAGGAGATGAGTTTGGTGTTTTGCTTGAGTCGTGTGATTTTGAACGTGCGTATTTGATTGCCAATAATTTAAGGCAGGCTGTTGCAGATTTTCGTTTTTCTTGGCAGCTCAATACGTTTAAAATTGGGGTCAGTATTGGCATTGCAAAAATTACCGGTACGGAAGTGAAAGCCGCTGAAATACTAAGTGCGGCTGATTCTGCTTGTTACGTTGCTAAAGATGCTGGTCGTAATCGTATTCATTTTCATGAAGTTGATGCCTCTGATTCATCAATGCAACAGAAGGAAATGCAATGGGTATCCAGAATACAGGCCGCTCTGGATGATGATTTGTTTGTTTTGTATGCGCAACGCATTCAGGATATTGCGAGTGAGCAAGCAAGTGAACACTATGAAATATTGGTGCGCATGCGTGGTGATAATGGACAGGTGATTCCGCCTGGCGCTTTTTTGCCTGCCGCT
>JALSIU010000104.1 GCA_026989715.1 Methylomonas sp. | reverse complement strand
CAGACAGGCAGGGATTGTATGCCAGCGACATGACATACAAATGACAAAAAACATTTTTCTAATTTAGCGACTCACACAGTGAGCAGTGTGATGAAAAATAAATCGAAGGAATTAATAGTACTCAATTAGTCGAAAAAGAGCTTAAATAGCTCATACTTTATCTAATAATTTTTGTTGCCACATGCCAAACATTGCGGCAGCCAACTGCTTGCTAAAGCGCTGGGCATCAAACAAAGCCGTTGCTGACAGTTGCGACCTTAATTGCAATCTTAAACTGGCCAGCATGTCAATATCTTTCGCAAACCGTACCGCTTTGGCAACATAGTCATTCTCATCTTGCGCAATCCAATCGGATAAACCGGCGCAATGCAACAAACTCGCCCCCTGTCGTGCCAACAAGGTATTACCTGCCAGTGTTACAGTAGGGACTCCCATCCATAAGGCTTCACACGTTGTTGTGCCGCCTGGATAAGGAAAAGTATCTAGCACTATATCTATCTCAGCATAAGCAGCTAAATAAGTTTCTCGTGCTACCAGCCCTTCTATTTTGACGCGCTCGGGTAAAATTCCCACAGCACTTAATCGCTGTTGCAAAACAGCTTGCTCGACTGAGCAAGACATTTGCTTATTTCTTATGACTAACTGCGCATACGGTAGTGCTTGAAAAATTTGCGCCCATACTGCGATAACCGCATCATTTATTTTGGATAAATTTTGCAAACAAGCAAACGTCACATAGCCTTTGTGCTGTGCAGGCGGTGGGCTGGGTAATAAAACGGTTTGTGGCGGCGTAAAACAAAGCCGTGTTTCAGGTAAATACCATAATTTTTCACTAAAATATTTACGTTGTGAATCTGGCACCGACACGGCATCAGTCAATAAAAAATCAATACCGGGTACGCCGGTACTAGCAAAAAATCCCAACCAGCTCACTTGCACCGGTGCCGCTTGCCAAGCAAAAACGGCCAACCTATTTGCCGAAGTATGCCCAGATAAATCAACTAATATATCAATTCCATCTGTATAAATTTTTTGTGCAACAAGCGCATCACTCATACCTGAAATCACATGCCACTCGGCAAAATATGGCTTAAGCCGCTGTGTTAAAGCATCCTCTTTAAATTGCGTGGCATACGCTACTAACTCTAGGTTTTCTGCCTCACAATACTTACAGATATTTTCTAAAAAATAACTCACAGGATGAATTTTAAAATCACCAGATACCAAGCCAATTTTTAAGACCTTAGTCGGTCGATTAGCGTAAAAGCCAGGCCACTGCGTATAAGGTATAGCTTTTGTCAGTGCTTTAACTCCAAATGCCTGTGCTTCTGCTAAGTATTGCTCAGCAGAACACGGCGGATAATAGCTTAACGCCATTAACAAATTACTATGTGTACTGAGATTTTCAGCATTTAAAGCCAATGATTGTCGGTAACAGGCAATGGCCTTCTCTAAATTCCCTTGCACGAGTAAAGCATTCGCTAAATTATTATGAGCACTTGCATACTGAGGGTTTAAAGCAATTGCTTGCCCAAAAGCGGCAATAGCATCCGTTAATTGACCTAGCTCTTGTAAAGCGGCTCCTAAATTACTATAAGCTTCTGCATAATCCGGTTGCAAGGCAATCGCTGCACGATAACTGGCTATCGCTGCATCATGATGCCCCAGTGCCTGCTGTGCCGCCCCCAAATTACAGTGCATTAAGCTGCTTGGTTGTAAGCGTATACTCTCAGAAATGAGGCGCACAGCAGTTGCGCTGTCTCCCGTTTGATAATAAATCAACCCCGAATAATGCAATGCATCCGCATTATGCGGCGATACATTTAAAACTTGCCGATAAAGTGCTTGCGCCTCAGCTAGCCTGCCTGCTTGATGATGCGTTACCGCTAATTGTAGGCGTTGCAAAGTGGCGGCACTCACAGGAGGACTCGCAACATTATCCGTTAATAAACAACATTTCTTATATTTTTTGCCGCTACCACAAGCACAAGGGTCATTACGCCCAATTTTTTTATCTGCCATTTACATTTGTTCTTTATGCTTCAAAAGTGAGTCGCCCCATTCAATGAAGGACGAGCATTTATAATACCCGAATATCGGTTTCAAGTATTATGAAATGCTCACCACACCATTTTATGCATAAACATCCACTTTACCAGGGGCGGCATCCTGTATTAATTTAACCGCCGCTTCCCCTTGCGCCGCTTCAACATCTTGCGCTTTTTTAACCATTGTAACTGCCAAGTTTTCTTCAGCTGTTTTTTGTTTCATCAACGCTGTCGCCAAACCCGGGCCTTCCACACTACCAACTGAACCTACCATTGCTTTACTCCTTAAAATAATTATCAACATAGCCATTATCGGCAACTGACGCGTATTATTTAATTTTATTTCCGTCATTTGTGATGCATATCACTTAACAAACAAGCGGCACTTTTTTGCCACTTGTACTTTATTTTCTATCAAGCACACTTTAATTTTTGCCAAGAGGTCAATAAAATGACGGCTCACCAGCACATTAAATAACGCAAAAATATAAAAATAAACTTTTTATATTCATAATCTTACAAACAATATCACCCATAAAAATAAGTTTGGCACACTGTCTGCTTTAGTGTTTACATCGACACTAACTAACGAGAGGTAAATATCATGTCAAGCGGAATGGTAATTAATACAAATATCAGCTCAATCAACACCCAAAGGCAACTTACATCGTCAAATCGAGCCTTAAGTACCACCATGGAACGTCTATCATCAGGCTTACGGGTCAACAGTGCTAAAGATGATGCGGCTGGGCTTGCCATTGCCAACCGCATGAATTCACAAATACGAGGGATGACGGTGGCAACTCGCAATGCTAATGATGGCGTTTCGATGGCACAAACGGCAGAGGCGGCAATGGGAGTCATGACCGAAACCATGCAAAGAATGCGTGATTTAGCGGTACAAGCCTCTAACTCGGGGGCTGTTACCTCTGAAGATAAAGAAAAGCTACAAACAGAATTTCAACAGTTAAATGATGAACTACAACGAGTGATTACCAATACTGAATTCAATGGTAAAAAAATCATCAATGGCAGTTTATCAGGTGGGGTTGATTTTCAAATTGGTGCCAATACAGCGACAGACAATCAAATAGCTATTAGTGTGCCTAATTTATCGGGTACTTTATCTGAAGTTTTCAAAGTTAGCATTGGCTCAAACACCAGCACTGCCGGCGGGCTTTCTGCAATAGCAGCGATTGATCTCGCCATTAGAAATGTCGACCAGGCACGCTCAAAACTAGGTGCGGTACAAAATAGATTTACAACCACCATCACTAATTTACAATCATCAATAGAAAACCAATCCGCAGCTAAATCCAGAATTATAGATGCTGACTTTGCTGCCGAAACGGCGGCCTTAAGTCGTGCTCAGATATTACAACAAGCAGGAACAGCCATGTTGTCACAAGCAAACCAGCGACCACAAGCTGTCCTACAGTTATTACAATAAATGGTATACTTTAGGGTCATCCAACATCACGACTTCAATTCAAGCACCAGTATGTAAGTCGTGATGTCGTCCTGTCGTCAAAACTCTAAATGTTATGCCTAGCCCTCAACTGTCACAAGCAAACACTAATACGCTAACAACGAATATCTTTGGCGAGCGATTTTTATATCATATCAATCGAGATAGCTTCAGAAAAATTAGTGCGCGTGCCATTTTTGATGCTGAGTTTAAAGCTAAACTTTTTGATGAAGACTCCTTATATATCATTATTGGTACCGACTCAGGCCTATTGCCCCAATACATACAAAACCAAGGCATTCCCATAGGTACGCGTTATTTATTTATTGAAATACCTGAAGTTTTACAGCAATTGCAACAGCAAGGTTTAATACAGGCATTGGCCGATGAGATAATCTGTACGACTGCCGAATGCTGGGAAGATGAAGCCAAATTATTCAAACTTAAGGAATATTGTTATTTACGTCACGTTTATGAACATAAAGCCATTTGTGCGCAACAAGCAAATCTTCCTGAATATG
>JALSIU010000103.1 GCA_026989715.1 Methylomonas sp. | reverse complement strand
AAGCAGAGGCTAAAAAGACAATGGAAGGTAAGTGTGGTGATAAAATGACACAAAAAGCCAAAACAGAGGCTAAAAAGGCAATGGAAGGTAAATGTGGTGAAGGAAAATGCGGCGGTAGCAAATAAGCTACTGCATTCCTGAGGCTTTTAGCTATCAATATCCTATTAATGACAGCAAAAAGCCTCCCTACCAAAAATGGCCTTTTCGATAAAGCCGCGCCAAATCATCGGGATATGCTCCAAAAAAATAACGCAAACGAATGCTCCACATTAATGCAATCGTACGCCAAACGCCAAAATATTCCCAACGACGCGCCGAGCTTTTAACCTTAGCACCAATACAATAAGGCCGTACCAATTGAGTCAATCGTTGGCTTATAGCAATATCTTCCATTAAAGTGATTTCAGGAAAACCACCGATTTCCAAAAAGACAGAACGCTTAATAAATATAGCCTGATCCCCTGTCGCAATACCTGTGACACGTGAACGCCAGTTCATCATAAAAGCAATCGTATTTAACATAAAATGCGAGCCTAATAACTGTATATCAAACCGCCCCCATAATGCACCCGCCTCAATTCCTTCGTGTATCAATTGCAAAGCCGGCTCCGGCAAATACGTATCGGCATGTAAAAAAATCAATACATTGCCTTTGGCTTGCTCTGCCCCTGCATTCATTTGTATGGCACGCCCAGCCTTTGCACAAATAAACCGATCGACCAATGGCATGGCTTGTTGCTGTGTATTATCCGTACTGCCACCATCCACTACAATAATTTCACATTGTGTACGCAGCACTTGTAAAGTCGATAATAAATCTGCAATGCCCTCTGCTTCATTTAAAGTAGGAATAATAAGACTAAATTCCGGCATAATTACCTAACATAAAATTTATTTTGTCGCCGAAATTTACGTGCAATCCAATAATCTAAGCTGATAAAACGCCCCGCACCTGAAAATAATAGCGTCAGCAACATAATGGCATAAGTCACGGCAAACTCAACGCCATTATTTAAAATAACAAAGCTCCCCTGATCCGTTAGCCAAGCATAATCACCATATTGTTGCAATATCTCTTTAGCACGCGCTAAACGCTCAGCCGCCGCAATGGTACGCTCTGTTGCAAATAAACCTGTGCTATCTGCTATCGCTAACCAGCCATTGCGCAAATGCACCGTGCCGGCAGCGACTAACATAGTAATAAATAAAGGAATAGAAACCCAACGAACAGCAAAGCCCAATACTAAACAGACCGCACCAATCAGTTCACTGCCAGTGGCCAAGCCGGCCATTACTTCTGGTATCGGCATGCCTAATCCCCAATCAGAATTACCAAACCAAGCGACAGTATCATCAAAATGGTCAAATTTTTGTATGCCGGCCATCCACATAATAGGGGCTAAATACAACCTAACAAATAACGGTGCCAAAAAATTAACAGAACGTGTAACATCCAGATAATCCTGTAATTTGTTAAAAAAATTAATCATAAATGCATCGCCTTTACATCAACACTATTTTTAATCGACAAGTCTCTAACTCTAGGCCATATTTCAATTTTTAAAAGCCTATCTTGAGGTAGAAAGATTGACCTCTAAGTGTTCATTTATATCTATCAATTTCCTTTAGGGTCGAATATAAACAAGCTCGCCAACATCTACTTTTTGAAACAATGCCACAATATCTGCATTAAACATACGAATACAGCCATGTGATTTGGGCATACCTTGCAATAAATGCTCAGGACAGCCATGAATATAAATATAACGCCAAGTCGTATCAACTTGCTTATAACGATTAAATCCAGGCTGCAAGCCGCCAAGCCACAAAATACGGCTTAAAATCCAATCTCGTTGCGGGTACTGCTTACCAAGCTCCGGCGTATAAATTTCACCTGTTGCGCGTCGGCCGACAAATACGCTATTGATGGCTTGATCTGCTCCAATTTTAGCTCTGATTTTATGCCAACCTCGTGGCGTGCATTCTGAACCCCTTTGCTCACCTGCGCCATTTTTAGCCGTTGAAACAGGGTAACTATGTAATACGCACCCCTTATCAAATAAACGCAAAGTTTGGCTGGCAATACAAATTTCAAGGTATCGCTTTGCAGGCGGCTCAAGCAACATAATAAAGCCTTATTTTTTAAATAAGGCAATTGATTCAACATGCCCGGTTTGCGGAAACATATCCATCACACCGGCCTTTACTAAAGTATAACCAAGCTCATTCACCAAAATACCGGCATCTCTTGCCAAAGTAGAAGGATTACAAGAAACATACATCACCCATTCAGCTTCCCATTTTTTTAAATTGGCCAACACATCTGCCGCACCTGCTCGTGAAGGGTCAAGCATCACTTTATTATACTTTTGTCGCGCCCAAGCTTGACCACTGACATCTTTGCTTAAATCAGCCACATAAAATTCAACATTGCTTAAATTATTCAAACGCGCGTTCTCTTTCGCATGATTAACTAAAGGTAAATCTCCTTCGATTCCAACCACGCGTCCTGCTTTAGTCGCTATCGGTAAAGTAAAATTACCCAACCCACAAAATAAATCCAACACGCTATCCTGCGCATTAAAATCCATTTCCTGCATGACTCGGGTCACCATTTTTCGGTTAATTTCATAGTTTACTTGCGTAAACATAGCCGGCTTAAAACGAAAATGGATACCTTGCTCAGGCAAGGCATATTCAGGCATGATTTCAGGCTCGCCCTCAAGGGGTTTAATGGTGTCAGGACCTTTAGATTGCAAACACATGGAAATATTATGCTGATGGCCAAATTCACGCATGATTTCTTTATCTGCATCCGTTGCAGGCTCTAAGACACGAAATGCCAAAACACAATCTGTATCACCAATGGCGACTTCAATTTGTGGTATTTTGTCTTTAATACTAAGCTGTCCAATCATAGCGGATAAATCCATCAATTTTTCACCCACAATAGGGTGCATGACTTTACAACTTTCAATTTCAGCTAAAAATGGGTTACGCCTTTCTCGAAAACCAACTAAAACACGACCTTTTTTAGCAACATATTTCACCCCCATACGCGCTTTACGTCGATACCCCCAATAAGGCCCTGTCAATGGCTCCCAAAACTCATTAATGCTCACTTTGCCAATGCGTTGAAACTGCTCAACCAATAAACCTTGCTTCATCTTAATCTGTTCAGCATTCATCACATGCTGAAAGCTACAGCCACCACAACGCCCATAATGTGGACATTCAGCCTCAGTACGTTCAGGTGCACGCGTTAGCAAAGTTTCTACTTTTCCCTCAGCAAAATCTTTACGCATATCAGTATAAATAAATTCAAGCTGCTCACCCGGTAAAGCTTCATCAATAAAGACCGCTTTACCATCAACATGCGTGACACCTCGGCCATCATGCGCTAACGATTCTATCGTAACGCGTACGGCTTCTTCAGGTAATTTTCTTTTTTTAGGGTATCGTCTACGTGCCATTTTATTTTGTGATTAAATTTTTCGAAAGAGAAATGTATAGGTTCTATGCCAATGGGCTCTATTACCCAGGAAATACGCCAGTTGATAAATAGCGATCGCCACGATCACAAATAATTGCAACAATCGTTGCATTTTCAACTTGGCCTGCAAGCCTTAATGCTGCGGCAACTGCGCCACCCGATGACACCCCTCCAAAAATTCCTTCTTGAGTCGCTAAATGACGCATAGTTTGCTCAGCGGTTATTTGATCCATATTCATGATTTTATCAACCCGTGAGGCCTGATAAATTTTAGGTAAATAGGCTTGTGGCCAACGTCTAATACCCGGAATTTTTGCACCGTCTTCCGGTTGTACACCTACAATTTGAATATCAGGGTTTTGCTCTTTGAGGTATTTAGATGTTCCCATAATGGTGCCTGTTGTGCCCATTGCGCTAACAAAATGGGTAATCGCTCCTTTTGTATCACGCCATATTTCAGGGCCGGTACCTTCGTAATGTGCCCTAGGATTATCAGGGTTCGCAAATTGGTCTAATATGCGCCCCTCTCCTGCCGCTTCCATTTTCCTGGCTAAATCAATAGCGGCTTCCATACTACCCTCAGCGGGTGTTTGAATAATGCTAGCCCCATAAGCTTTCATAGAAGCACGCCGCTCTTCACTCATATTATCAGGCATAATCAAGGTTAAACGATAACCTTTAATCGCGGCGGCCATTGCCAAGGCTATCCCGGTATTACCACTGGTGGCTTCAATTAAATGATCTCCGGGGCTTATTTCACCGCGCGCTTCGGCGTGTTTAATCATGCTGATGGCAGGTCTATCTTTAACCGATCCTGCGGGGTTATTTCCCTCAAGTTTCACAAGCACGGTATTAGTAGAATAACGGCTCACTAAACGCTGTAATTTAACAAGCGGTGTGTTGCCAACAAATGCTTCAATCGTTGAATAAGTCATGCAAAAATAATGAATATTAAAAAGAGAGTCTCATAAAATAATTAGGGCGCAAACCTTGCCGGATTTGCGCCCTAATGTGGTTTGTCTTCAAGTGTTAACGTGAAAACATAGACACCAAGCTTGTCAGCCGAGCAACCTGTGCTTCTTGCAGTTGTGACCAAGAAAACTGCCATTGCCAATTGCCTTCCACAGTCCCTGGGGTATTCATACGGCAATCGCTCCCTAGCTCTAAAATATCTTGCATCGGCACAATCGCTAAATTAGCCACCGAAGCAAACGCCGTGCCGACCAACAAATATGGCATAGAAGCTTGCGAACAGCCTAAGTAGCCATAAATACGTGCTTTTTCATGGTCTTGTAAGCCATTAAACCAACCTAAAGTTGTATCATTATCATGCGTTCCTGTATAGACAACACTATTATGGTCATAGTTATGTGGTAAATAGGGGTTATCCGCATTGTCACCAAACGCAAATTGTAAAATCTTCATCCCCGGCAACTTAAATTCCATTCTAAGCGCATCGACTTCGGGGGTAATAATGCCTAAATCTTCGGCAACTAATGGAATATCGCCAAACTCTTTTTTTAGAGCCGCTAACAGTGCTTTTCCAGGGGCTTTAACCCATTTGCCATTAATTGCTGTCTCTTCCTTAGCCGGAATTTCCCATGCGGCTTCAAAGCCACGAAAATGGTCAATACGCAAAATATCAAATAGCTCCAACTGGCTACGAATACGTGCATTCCACCATGTAAACTTAGATTTTTTTAATTTTTTCCAATCATAATGAGGGTTTCCCCAGCGTTGCCCGGTTTCTGAAAAATAATCAGGCGGCACTCCCGCTACCACTTCCATATCACCCTTTTTGTCTAGCTTAAAGACATCACGATTTGCCCAAACATCCGCACTATCATAGGAAACAAAAATAGGAATATCGCCAAATAGTAAAACATTACGTTCATTAGCGTATTTTTTTAAGGCCATCCATTGTAAATAAAATATGAATTGTTCAAATTTAATCACATGAATAACCGCTTGCAATCTATTGCGTGCTTTAGTCAAAGCACTCGCATCACGCTCTTTTAATTGTTCAGGCCACTGATTCCAGCATTGCTTGGCAAATTCATGACGTAGTGCCACAAATAATGCAAAATCATCTAACCAAGCGGCTTTATCAATACAAAAATCAGCAAAATCTTGTTGCTCAGCTTTACTCGCTAAATTTTTAAAGCCCAGGTACGCCTTATTAATCAAACAATCTTGATGATAGTCATAACCATTCACTTCAGAAAATTGAGCCTGTTCAGTTTCTTGCAACCAGCCTTTAGCCACTAAATCTTCGAAGCAAATCAATGCTGGATTACCGGCATGTGCCGACAAACACTGATAAGGCGAGCTATCACCATGCGGCATCCCTAACGGTAAAGTTTGCCATACTTTAATGCCGGTATCGTGTAGAAAATTAATAAAGTTATAGGCTTCCTTTCCCATATTACCTAAGCCATGTGCATTGGGAAGTGACGTAATATGCAATAACACGCCCGCACGGCGCTGTGCCAATAAGTTTTCACCCTTCATATTCATAGTTTAATCAGTCCCTTTACGCATCGTACCGCCCATAGCAGGCGTACCTGAGCCTTGTGTAAACGACAGTGATAAATAGGCAGGCGGCTCTTCACCGAGAAGCCGATATAAATTTGCTAAATTTAACCGATATTGTTTTTCAAAACTACTCACAGCCTCCCCTGGATTATAATCACCAAACCACCAAAACCAATCTGAACCTTCACATACAGCCAACTGAAATTCAGCCTGCGTTATTTGCTCATCCGACAGTCGCCCTGAAGCCAAAACTTTATCGAATGCCCATTTAACATCCCCTAACATATCCCAGCCACGGTTTTTATCAGCATCACCAATCCACGTAGAAAAAGTCCCATAGACCCAACTACCCGCCATCATTTTAGGTAAAGGCTTCACGTCAATATGCTGGTTTAAACATTCAGAAAAAGTCGTTAATTCAATACTGGGGTGGTCAGCTAATCGCGTATAAAGAGCTCTGAGAAAATGATAGGCATTATCCGGGTAATATTCCCAAGCATTCTCACCATCCATAATAATAGAAATCACACTATTATCCGGCTCATTTTCTGCAATAGCTTCTATATTATGAATTAAATCAGCAACTGCATCATCTGCATGCCATTTGGAATATTCAAAACCAATTAAGTCAGATAAACCATCATCACGGAAAAAACAGGGGATTTTAGTCCCTTTGACTTCAAAGGGATGATAAAGACTACTTTTGCCGACCATATCAGAAATATGCAAACTGTTATGCAAGACTTGCCCACCTGTTGCCGCCCATGAGAACCCGGCATCTCTCAGCATTCTTAAGGTCATCTCACTCACTGCCCCTTCAGAAGGCCAGCACCCTTTGGGCGTAAAACCAAAAAAATGCTTGAATGTTGCAACACCTTGTTTTAAATGCCATTTTACCCTCTCTTCCCCGCCAGGATAAACATCTAGCTCGGGCAAAGGCGCATCGGGCATTGCTTCATAGGTGGAGTGGACATCTATCATAATGGGCATAATCGGGTGCGCATAAGGCGTAACTGAAATTTCTATACGCCCTTTTTGAGCCAATGCCTTATAGCGATATATCACTTTGGCTAATAACTCACCGATTACCTCAACAATTTCTATGCGGTCATGCAAGGTATAATGACTCCCTTTAGCAATTAATCGCCGCACGCGCACATCGGTTAATTTAACGGTCTCTCCCATCCAAGCAAGATGATACCAAACCAACAAATCAGCAATAAACTGTGAATTCATATACTGAATTGCATTTTCTTGGCCTTGAATCCACTCCGCCATATTGACCAACCGGCTAAAGATAGGATAGCGATCAATTTGCCGTTCACGATTAGCGCGTAAACAATTACTCACCAACTCTAACCTATCTTCCACATCAGCCGGAATGCTCTGCATTACTAATGCCGATAGCAAGGGATCTTTAATCGCAATATTATCATGCAAATAGCAATTAACCTGCTTGGCATAATCTTCAATTTGCTCCAATAAAATAGGGGCAAAATTAACAACGGCTTTCGCATCCGGCACCGCTTCAAGGTGTGCCACCATATCGACGTAATCTTTAATTACATGCAGGTAAGTCCAAGGTAGCTGGAACTCACCTGTCTGTAAATCCCGATATTCCGGCTGATGCATATGCCAGCATAAGACCAGCTTAATCTTTTTATTACCTGACATAATGTCGTTTTTGCCCCAACATATCTGGTGTAACCAAAACAACTCCGCCTGGACTCACATGAAATTGTTTCGCATCTGCCGCCCTATCTTCCCCAATAATCGTACCTTCCGGAATCTGGCAACCTTTTTCGATAATGGCCTTCTTAATACGGCAATGCCTCGCAACATTGACCTCCGGCAATAATAATGAATCGGTTACCGTACTATAAGAATTAACCCGTACTTGTGAAAATAATAGCGAATGCCTGATAGTAGAACCGGAAATAACACAACCACCGGAAACCATGGAATCAATAGCCTGCCCTCTTCTATCATCGTCATCAAAAACAAATTTTGCAGGTGGCGTTTGCGCTTGATGTGTCCAAATGGGCCATTTTTGATCATATAGATTTAAATCAGGGCGTACACCAATCAACTCCATATTAGCTGACCAGTAAGCATCTAAAGTCCCTACATCACGCCAATAACTTTGCTCGCCACTTTGTAAATCTAAAAAAGGATACGCATTGACATTATAGCTATCAATGACAGAGGGAATAATATCGTGACCAAAATCATGGGTTGACCCGGGCGTATCGGCATCTTTTAGTAACTGTTCAAATAAGAAATCCGTATTAAAAATATAAATGCCCATAGAGGCCAAAGCTCTATCCGGTTTCCCCGGCATAGTGGGTGGATTGGCAGGTTTTTCGACAAATGCTTTAACCATTCTACTTTCATCGATATGCATGACACCAAAGTCTTTCGCTTCTTCTAATGAAACCTCCAAGCAACCTATCGTTAAATCGGCATTTTGTTCCACATGATCCGCCAGCATAGAACCATAGTCCATTTTATAAATATGGTCTCCTGCTAAAATAACCACATGATCCGGCTTACGGCTTCGTAAAATATCTATATTTTGAAAAATGGCATCAGCAGTCCCTTGGTACCAAGAGCCTTCATCATGCCTTTGCTGAGCCGGCATCAAATCAACATACTCACCAAACTCACCGCGTAAAAAACCCCAGCCTTGCTGTATATGACGGATAAGTGAATCTGACTTATACTGTGTAAGAATACCTACTTTACGAATCCCCGAATTAATACAGTTAGACAAAGGAAAATCAATAATTCGGAATTTTCCACCAAATGGTACGGCCGGTTTAGCACGCCAATCGGTCATGTTTTTCAATCGCGAACCGCGACCGCCTGCTAATATTAACGCAATAGTATTTCTAGTTAAATGACTAACAAAACGATTGTGATGTTGTGGTTCTGAGCTTGACATAGACACCCTCTTTGTTAAATAGGTTATTACTTTTCTTCTTATATTTGTTACTATTCTCTCAACAAATATTCTATCACATTAGAGGCATTGCAATATGAACAAGCTAGCAAAAAATAATAACCCGCTTGGTTCTGATCTAGTCAAAATTGCAGAAGCAAAACACCACGATCCATTTTCAGTCCTTGGTTTGCATACCAAAAGCAGTAAAACAAGCATTACTGTTTACCTACCACATGCTGAATCCGTCACATTGCCAGATCAAGGCATTGCCTTAAAACGCATCCCTAATTCTGATTTTTTTCAAACGCTCATCAATAAAAAAGACAAAATACCGCGTTATTACCAACTCGAAATCACCGACAAAGCAGGTCACACCTCACTACAATACGACCCTTACTCTTTTGGTACCCAACTACCTGAATTTGACCAACACTTATTTGGTGAAGGTCGGCACTGGCATATTTACCAAAAACTAGGCGGACATTTACATACTGTTGAAGGTATTGAAGGTATCTTATTTTCTGTTTGGGCACCGAATGCCGGGCGAGTGAGTGTTGTCTCCGAATTCAATCATTGGGATGGCCGTTGTCACCCTATGCGTAGTCTTGGAGGAAGCGGCATCTGGGAAATTTTTATTCCGGGCTTAACGGAAGGCTGTTTGTACAAATTTGAAATCCTTAATCGTGACAGCCAGCAGATTCATGTCAAAACCGACCCCTATGGACAACAGTTTGAATTCCGCCCACAAACCGCTTCAATCGTTGTCAATGAACAACGATACGACTGGAGCGATAAAGCCTGGATTGACAAACGAATCTCGGGCGATTGGCTACATGAAGCAATGTCAATCTATGAGGTGCATTTAGGCTCATGGCAACGTGACAGCAAAGGTAATTTCTTAAATTATCGCGAACTGGCTCACCAAATGGTGGATTATGTCGCAAAAATGGGCTTTACTCATATTGAGTTGCTTCCCATTACCGAACACCCCTTAGATGCTTCATGGGGCTACCAAACAACAGGCTATTTTGCACCCTCTAGTCGTCATGGCACGCCCGATGATTTTCGTTACTTTGTCGATTATTGCCATACGCATAATATCGGTATTATTTTAGACTGGGTACCGGCTCATTTTCCAAAAGATGATTTTGCCTTAGCGCGTTTTGACGGCACTTCACTCTACGAACATGAAGACCCTCGTAAAGGTGAACATCGTGACTGGGGCACTTTAATCTATAACTATAGCCGCAACGAGGTTAAAAACTTCTTATTAGCCAGTGCCTATTTTTGGATAGAAGAATATCACTTAGACGGCTTACGTGTGGATGCAGTTGCGTCAATGCTATATTTAGATTATTCGCGCGAAGAAGGTGACTGGGTACCCAATGAATATGGTGGCAATGAAAACTTAGAAGCGATTGACTTCCTGCGTGAACTCAATTCGGTCACACATCAACAACACCCCGGAACCGTCATTATTGCCGAAGAATCCACTTCATGGCCACAAGTAACTCGTCCAACATGGACGGGGGGCTTAGGTTTTTCCATGAAATGGAATATGGGCTGGATGCACGATATGCTCTCTTACATGCAACAAGACCCTATACACCGCCGCCATCATCATGACCAATTAACTTTCGGCATGTTGTATGCGTTTACCGAAAACTTTGTACTTCCCTTTTCGCATGATGAGGTCGTGCATGGCAAAGGTTCCATGCTCAGTAAAATGCCGGGCGATGAATGGCAAAAATTTGCTAACTTACGTTTGCTCTATACTTTCATGTTTACCTACCCTGGTAAAAAGTTATTATTTATGGGCTGTGAATTTGCACAAGGTACCGAATGGAATTTTAATCAGGCTTTAGATTGGTATATTCTGGATTATTCGTACCACAAAGGCATACAAACCTTAGTGCAGGATTTAAATAAACTGTATGTTGCTCACCCGTCGCTCTTTCAACATGACTTTGACAACCAAGGTTTTGAATGGATTGATTGTCACGATGTCGAACAATCCATCATCAGTTATCGTCGTAAAACTGAGACCGAAAACCTTATTATCGTATTGAATTTCACGCCGGTTCCACGTGACAATTACCGAATTGGCGTTCCTGAACCAGGTATTTATGAAGAAATTTTTAATTCTGATTCTGAATATTATGCCGGCAGCAATACAGGCAATGGCCGCGTATTGACAGAAGACACCCCTTGGATGAACCAAGAACAGTCTGTCAATCTAACCATTCCACCTCTCGCCGGCATCATTTTGAAGCAACCATTATGAAAAAAATACTTTTTGTCAGCAGTGAAGTCCAACCACTTATTAAAACAGGTGGCTTAGCAGATGTGGCAGGCAGTCTTCCTATTGCCTTAGCAGAGCTAGGACAAGATGTAAGGGTTATTTTACCTAAATATCAATCCCTTAAACTGGATTCAGAAATAGAATACCGATGTACTTTGCGCATCGATAATCGTGATGTCAATATTTTCCAAACTTATCTGCCTAATAGCCTCGTCATTGCCTTATTGGTTGACTCTCCAGATTATTTTTCCAAGGCAGGCAACCCTTATACCGATGAATATGGTAATGCTTGGGCGGATAATGCCGATCGCTTTGCCCTATTTTGCCGTATTGCAGTCGAAGTTTCTCAAAATAGAGCCTATTTAGACTGGAAAGCCGATGTTGTGCATTGTAATGATTGGCAAACCGGGCTCGTTCCTGCACTATTAACCCTAGAACCACAGCGGCCAGCCACTGTTTTTACCATCCATAACATGGCTTACCAAGGTAATTTTCCTCAAGAGACTTTTTATCGACTAAATTTACCAGGACAACTTTGGAGTATGAATGCCTTGGAATATCATGGCATGCTATCATTTCTTAAAGGCGGACTTGCAACGGCGGATCATATTACAACGGTCAGCCCTACCTATGCCCTAGAAGTACAAACAGCAGAATATGGTTACGGATTAGAGGGATTATTGCAACACCGTCACCATGAGCTCAACGGCATTATTAATGGTATCGACACAGACGAGTGGAATCCTGAAACAGATGTGCGTATTGCCCAAACCTTTTCTGTAGAAAATTTAGACCAAAAAAACATTAATAAAACCACATTACAACAGCGTTCTAATTTACCTGAAAATACGAATATTCCGGTAATCGGCCTTATTAGCCGACTGGTTGACCAAAAAGGGATTGATTTAGTCATTGAGTGCTTAGAAGACTTGGTGACTTACCCTATACAATTTATTTTACTCGGCTCAGGCGATAAAGGCTTTGAACATCGCCTCAAAAATCTAAGCTATTTGTTTCCTGATAAAATCGCCATTACGATTGGCTACAATGAAGACCTTGCACATTTAATTGAAGCCGGCTCTGATATATTTCTTATGCCATCACGATTTGAGCCTTGCGGCCTCAATCAAATGTACAGCCAACGCTATGGCACGCTACCTATAGTCAGAAAAACAGGCGGCCTTGCGGATACGGTGATAGATGCCATGCCGGAAACTATCGCGAATAAAACGGCATCAGGCTTTGTTTTTGACGAAGCGGCAACAGGTGCGATGCTAGAAACCATCAAACGCGCACTATTGCTTTACGATAATCAAAAAATTTGGAAGCAACTACAAAAAAATGCCATGCTAAAAGATTTTTCTTGGCGACAAAGTGCTGAACAATACCTAAATCTATATAATCATTTATAATCTAGCGGCATTAAAAAACAACCCTTATTAGCACTCAAGACAGAAGGAGCTTACCCCTTCTGTCTTCAGGAAAAACACTCTCTTAGCGACCACATAGTATCTCCCTTATTTTTAATGAGCTGAGCACGGAATTGATCATCATGCCTCAAAAGGAAGCCTCAACCGAAATACCCCCCATAGAACCCTATGCAAAATATCGCGAATCTGATCGCAAAATGCTGATAAGAATTGGTAAAAAATTTGCCCTACTCATCATGACTATTTTACTGTTCGACACGATCATAGACATGATGAGCAGCCTTATCGATATCATCACTGAAGTATTGCATATCGGTATTGAAGTCATCGAATATTCACTAGAAGTCATCATTGAGCACCTACTGCATGCTGACCATCACCAAAGTGAAACCATCATTGTCAATATAGCGTTAATCAGTGCATTTTACCTATCCTATAAATTCTCATCCTCGCTGTATCAAGCCTTTATTAGACAAATACATTACTGCCACACGATCTGGAAAAATCACCAATGTCGCGAGATAGCAACCTGGCAAGCCTTAACTTTATCCCGCAAAATAAAAGTCATTCTCGCCTATGCAGTCGGTATCATGTGTGTTTTATTCCTAATAACACTCTAAATCAATCATGCACAGCCTGCCCTTGCAAAGCATAAAAAACACATAAACTTGCGGAAAACTTTATCAGTTTCCGGTTAAATAGCGGGATACTAAACCTTATCAAACAAATACAATATGACAACAATGCATAAACCGGTAGTACTTTGTTTATCAGGGCATGACCCTAGTGGCGGTGCAGGTATTCAAGCAGACATTGAAACCATCGTCAGCCATCAATGCCATGCAAGCAGTGTCATCACTGCACTCACTCAGCAAAATACGCATGATGTCAAAAAAATACTACCGCAAAGCCCCACAGAGCTCATTAATCAAGCCCGTTGTATATTAGAAGACATGCCTGTTAAGGTCATAAAAATTGGTCTTATCGGCCATATTGAAACGGTCAAAGCCATACACAGCATTTTAATGGAATACTCATCACTGCCTGTCATTTTAGACCCTGTATTAGCAGCGGGGGGTGGAAGCACTCTTTCTAGCCCAGCCTTGATTGATAGCATCATTGACCTACTATTGCCGCGTACAACCATTTTAACCCCGAATAGTATTGAAGCACGTCAATTGGCCAAAATGGATAATTTAACGGATTGCGGCATCAAATTACTGGAATTAGGCTGTGAATATGTTCTACAAACAGGCACTCACGAAGAGGGCAACACGGTCAACAATCAGTTATTTAACCAAGGAAAGTGCATAGAAACCTATACATGGGATCGCTTAGCACATAACTATCATGGCTCTGGTTGCACATTAGCAGCCAGTATTGCCGCACTCATGGCACATGGCCTAGAAGTTGAAACCTGCATGCTGGAAGCACAAGAATATACTTGGAACAGCCTCAATGCCGGCTACCAACCCAGCAATGGCCAACACATTCCTAATCGTTTATTTTGGATGCAAGATAGCGTATGAATTTTACAGCCTCCGGTCTCTACGCCATTACCAAGCCGGACAATAAAACAGCAGAACAAGTCATTGCAGATGTAACTGCCGTCATTGCGGCCGGCATTAGCGTGTTGCAATACCGAGACAAACAAGCGACTGATGCTCTCTATTTAGCAGGCGCGTTAAAAGAGCTCTGCCAAGCTCATAATATCCCTTTTATCATTAATGACCATATTGCCTTAGCGAAAAAAATAGGTGCCGATGGCGTACATATTGGCAAAGAAGATGGCCAACTGAGCCATGCCCGAGCCATACTAGGCAAACAGGCCATTATTGGCGTTTCTTGTTATAACGATATTGAACGGGCTCAACAAGCCGCGAAAAATTCAGCCGACTATGTTGCCTTTGGTCGATTTTTTCCTTCTAGTTCAAAACCCTTAGCCGCCCCGGCACAGATTAATACTCTACAAAAAGCAAAAAACTGCCTTCCTATTCCCATTGTTGCAATTGGGGGCATTTTGCCAGAAAATGGCGGCGAACTATTAGCCGCCGGCGCTGATTTACTAGCAGTGATTGGCGGCATATTTACCGAAACCCCTTACCAATCAACATTGGCCTATCGGACATTATTCACATGAACAAAACAGCATTCTTACGGATGCTAATGCTTAGCATCCTACTCGCTGGTTGCAGTACAAACCTGCAACAACCCATCAAACAAACCAGTACGCAACAGTCCAACAGGCAGGCGGGTAAACAAATCAGTTTTCAGCGCGATAAAGGCAACTGCCTTGCCTGCCATGTCATAGAAGATGGCGAAGACCCAGGCAATATAGGCCCTGCCTTAAAAAATATCGCAACGCGCTTCAAAAACAAAGCACAACTAAAAGCACTCATTGCCGATGCGACTCAATTTAATGCACAGACCAGTATGCCGCCTTTTGGCAAAAATAAAATTTTAACCCCACAAGAACTTGATTTAGTCGTGGACTATATCTGGTCGCTGAACTAGGAAAGCGCATGTTTACTAAACGCCGCCATTTTCTCAGACAAATAATCACATTAAGCAGCTATACGACGGGCTTAATTTTTTCTAAAGTTAGTTTAGGCAACTGGCTTGCCAGTGATTTTTCCAAACAAGCCATTGATGCCACTTTAAAGCAACAATTTGGTGACCAAATATTGCTGACGACTCCCAAAATAAAATTAAAACTGCCGCGTGTCGCTGAAAATGGCTCTGTTGTCCCTATAACCATTACCAGTTCCATTGATAACATCGATACTGTTTATATTTTTGCTGAAAAAAACCCTGTCCCTTTTATTGCAAAATTTAGCATCGCCCCTGAACTGGAAACCTTTATCGGTGCTCGTTTTAAAATGAAAGAAACCTGTGATGTGATTGTGGTCGTACATGCCGATGGGCAATACTACCAAACCAGACAACGCGTTAAAGTAACCTTAGGAGGTTGTGGTGGCTAAACGCTCCAGCATTAAAATCCGCAGTAAACGCTTTGCCGACCATACTCTTGTGCGTACGCTTATCGCACACCCTATGGAAACAGGGCTGAATAAAGATAAAGACACCGGCGAACTCATTCCTGAGCACTATATTCAAAGTTTAACCTTTAGCCATAATGGCAAACTCATGAGTGAATGTCACTTAGGCTTTGGCATCTCCAAAAACCCATTTTTCTCTTTTAAACTCAAATCTGCACAAGCAGGCGATACGGTTGTCATTAGTTGGCAAGATAATTTAGGCTATAGCGACACATTGGAGCACCACATTCAATGAAAGCACACCTCAAACTCACTTTCTTGTGTTTACAATTGCTCATCGGCACAATATGGGCTACACCGGCAACCGACCGGCAAAAAATAAGAGCTTATTACCAACAACTTTTCCCTCAATTAACACTCGCTGACTATGCCGATGGAGTCTATGCCATTGACCCTATCGCCAAAAGCTCTTGGCTAGCCATTGAGGAATTTCCTCCCTACGAAATCGCGCTAGAACAAGGTAAAACATTATTTAAACAAGCCTTTACCAATGGCAAACACTATGCCGACTGCTTTCCCAATCAGGGCATTGCTATTGCACAAAACTACCCCTATTGGGATACCGCCACCCAATCCATCATCACCTTAGCAAGTGCCATTAATAACTGTCGCCGCCAAAACCAAATGCCCCCTTTAAGCTATGGTGCCGGTGAAATCACCCAAATTATGGCTTATATGGCCTATACCTCACGCGGAAAGCGCATTCAAACAGATATTCCGGCACAATCGAGTGCTGCACTCGCGGCCTACGAGCAAGGTAAAGCCTATTTTTATAAACGTCGGGGACAACTTAATTTTTCCTGTGCCAGTTGTCATATTGACAATGCCGGCAAATATATACGCTCTGAAATGCTCAGCCCTGCCCTCGGACATACAACACATTGGCCAGCTTACCGGTTAAATACAGGTGAAATGAGCACCTTACATCGGCGTTTTGAAGTATGCAATGAACTAATTCGAGCAAAAGTTGATCCAGCGCAAAGTAAAGCCCTGCGCCAATTAGAGTATTTCCTCAGCTATATGGCAAATGGGCTACCACTCAACGGCCCTGCAACACGCAAATAAAACCCCGCCTAAACTATTTTGACAGATGCCGGTTAAGTTACTATACTCAAAACAGAGTCATTAAAAGATAAATGTATGTTATCAGTCAACTCGCAGTTTTCACCTAACCTCAATGTGTATTCCACCCCGCAGTTGCAAACACGTGCCACTGAAACGTCTCCTAGCAACGCAACACCCGCTGCAACCGAACAACAAAATGCGGCTAACAATGATTTAAGCGCAGAAGAACAAGCAGAAGTCCAAAAACTAAAGCAACGCGATACCGAAGTCAGAGCGCATGAGCAAGCTCATCTTAGTGCAGCCGGCGGCATTGCCACCAGTGGTGCCAGTTTTAGCTTTCAACGCGGCCCGAACGGTCAACGCTATGCAATCGGTGGCGAAGTGCAAATCGACAGCTCGCCCGTTGCAGGCGACCCTGCCGCAACCATCCGTAAGGCCGACATCATCAAACGTGCCGCACTCGCTCCCGCCGCCCCCTCTTCTCAAGACCAAAAAGTTGCAGCACAAGCAACAGCCACAGCTGCTAAGGCGCGTGCTGAATTACTACAATCCAACCAAGATAATGCCAACCCTAAAAAGAACAATCGTTCAGTCGGGACTTTATTTAATCAAGCCGCTTAACACCGACTTAAACACCAGATTTGACTACATACCATATAAAATGGTCGGTTATGTTTAACAATTGTTAAAATCCTTAGACTTTGGACACACTACGAATAAAAAAACATAACCCAAAATCTTATAGTCGTCTAATAAAGCCATACAAAATGATAGGCATTATAATAACCCCTTGATAATAAAATACGGAATCAGACCAATCTGTTTTATACTATCCAACAAAACAATCGTCCGGCCACCAAACAGGCCGACGCTCCCCCTTCTTTCTTATACCACTTCTTTTTAAGTTATGCCCAAACAATCAAATTACGATGCCCTTATCATTGGTAGCGGTGGTGCCGGCCTTAGCCTGGCACTCAAACTCGCCGACCATTGCCAAGTTGCCGTTTTATCTAAATTTGCTCTCACGGAAGGCAGCACTTTCTATGCACAAGGTGGCATATCTGCAGTATTAGATGCGCATACCGCCTCAATCGAATCTCATATTCAAGACACTTTAGTCTCAGGAGCAGGTTTATGTGATCCGGAAATTGTCAGACTAACCGTTGAATACGGTAAAAAAAGTATCGATTTTCTGCGCCGGCAAGGAATGGCTTTTACGGAAAGGCATAATAAAGCAGGTGAAACCGAATTACACCTAAACCAAGAAGGCGGTCATTCTGAACGCCGCATTGTGCATAATGCCGATGCAACAGGCAAGGAACTCTCCCTTTCATTGATAGAACAAGCCGAACGACACCCTAATATCACTTTATTAGAGCATCATAATGCCATTGATTTAATTACTATCGATAAATCAGCGGATGCAGAACAGCGCGTCATCGGCGCCTATGTACTAGATACTCGTCATAACATCGTTAAAACAATGACGGCCGATACGGTAACACTTGCCACTGGTGGTGCCAATAAAGTCTACCTTTACACCACTAACCCTCAAATTTCGACAGGGGATGGTATTGCGCTAGCATGGCGTGCCGGTTGCCGCATAGCCAATATGGAATTCATGCAATTTCACCCCACTTGTCTATATCACCCTGACGGACACTCGTTTCTCATCAGTGAAGCGGTGCGTGGTGAGGGTGGCAAGCTTATATTGCCTGATGGCTCTGCCTTTATGCAACAGTATGATGCACGCGCCGAACTGGCTCCACGCGATATTGTTGCACGTGCCATTGACCATGAAATAAAAAAGCACGGTATTGACTGCGTTTATTTGGATATTAGTCATAAACCGGCTGACTTTATCAAAAGCCACTTCCCATCCATTTACCGACAATGCCTCAGCCTTAATATCGACATTACCCGCAACCCTATCCCCGTTGTTCCGGCAGCTCACTACACCTGTGGCGGCATCATGACTGACCATGACGCTAAAACAGATATCGCCGGCTTATACGCTATCGGTGAGGTCGCGCATACAGGGCTACATGGTGCTAATCGCATGGCCAGTAATTCACTGTTAGAATGTTTGGTATTTGCTGATCGTGCCAGTGAATCCATTCTCAAAAATACCGTCAAACACGCATTACCCCAAATTCCGGACTGGGATGACTCACAAGTCATCGATTCTGAAGAGGAGGTCGTCATCGCCCACAACTGGGATGAATTACGCCGCTTTATGTGGGACTACGTTGGCATTGTACGCACAACCAAACGCCTAAAACGCGCCGAACACCGTTTACACATCTTAAAAGCCGAAATTGCCGACTATTATCAACGCTATCGCATTAGCAGTGATTTATTGGAATTACGTAACTTAGTGATTGTTGCCGACCTCATTATCCAAAGTGCCTTAGCACGCAAAGAAAGCAGAGGACTGCATTACACGCTGGACTACCCTGAACTAGACCCAAACCAAGACTCCCACAATACGATTTTAACGCCCAACAAACCATGCTAAGTACTCGCTTCACCTTACACTCATTAGTGACTGAAGCCCATAAAACCATTCAGGGCTACCTGCCTAACAACGGCATTAGCATTGATGCAACCATGGGAAATGGGCATGATACTTTATTTTTGGCAAGGCACAGCGCGAAAGTTTATGCGTTTGACATACAAGCTGTCGCACTCACAAATACTCGGCAACGCCTACAAAAAAATGGCTTTAACTTTAACCCCCAAACCCATCCTGAAATCCATTTAATTCATAAAGGGCATGAACACATGGCACACGCTATTCCAGGCAATGAAAAAATAGATGCCATCATGTTCAATTTAGGCTATTTACCGCATGGGGAAAACCCTATTATTACGCAGAAACACAGCACCTTAACAGCACTCAAGCAAAGTCTACAATTACTCAATCGACAGGGCGTGCTCAGCATACTCGCTTACCCCGGCCATGCAGGGGGAAAAGCTGAACTGGATGCCATTATAAACTGGTCTCAGCAATTAGATGACGCCGCTTATGCCATTACCCTGATTCACAGCATAAAAGAAACAACCGAGTCGCCCAGATTATTTATCATCAGCCCCATAAATTAGCCCGCAGATTTTATGCTGTACGAGAAAATAAATAATAAGCAACATCGCCCGCTGTTTTTTGCTTCAACAACGCCCAATTCGTTGGCATATCCAGCAATGCTAGTTGCCGCTCCGCTTCAATATAGATTTTTGCATGCGGCTTAAGCCATAATTTATCTTCCAACCAATGTGCCGTTTGCACCACCAAGCCTTGCGCAAACGGTGGGTCTAAAAAAACCAAGTCAAATGGCTCAGCATCACCTGCCAGATAGCGAAATGCCTCTTGCTGTACTATGTGCACTTGTTCTGCATTGAATACTGTCGCATTCGCATATAGTTGCCGACAGACTTGCGCATTACTATCTACCTGCACAACACGCCTAGCACCTCGTGATGCCGCCTCTAAGCCTAACGCACCACTCCCTGCATATAAATCCAGGCAATGGCTGGCGACGACATCATATTGCAACCAATTAAATAAGGTTTCTCTTACTCTGGCAGGCGTTGGCCGCAACCCTTGTACATCAGGGAAACGAATAGGACGGCCACGCCACTGCCCTGCAATAATCTTAACCTGCTGGCGCACTATTGGCCTCCAACACTAATAATTTGTAACAAATCAAGGTTTACTCGCCGCTGAAAAGCCGCTTGTATTTGCGCGCGCGTCACACGAGCGACTTGCTCTTGAAAGGTATCCAAATAGTCTAAAGGCAATTGATAAAAAGCAATCATCGCAATATAGTTTAATAACTTTTTATTATTATCAAAACGCAAAACAAAGCCACCGGTTAGGTTCTTTTGCGCGGCACGCAAGGCTAAATGACTCGGCCCCTTTTCGATAAACTCACGCACGGTTTGCTTTAAAACTCGAATGGCAAGGTCTCTTTGTTTATTTTGTGTTTGCAAGCCTATCGTAAAAGGCCCCGCTTCAGCTAAAGGTGAGAAATAACTATACGCACTATAAGCCAACCCGCGTTTTTCACGTATCTCATCAAACAAACGTGAGACCAAGCCACTGCCACCCAAAATATAATTACCGACATATAGAGGAAAATAATCCGCATCTTTCCTGGATAAGACGGGTAAGCCTGCCAAAATATGCGTTTGACTTGAAGAAAAATCAATCTGTTGTACCTGACCTTGTCGTAATGCGGGTACTTTAGGCAAAGCCTGTGCTTGATGCCCTTGCTTTAAATTAGCAAATAAATGCTCGGCTATTTGCTGTGCTTGTGCTTTAGGTATATCACCGACTAATACCAATATTGCATTTTGAGCCACATAATATTTCTGATAAAAATGACGTACATCTGCCCGCGTCATGTCGGCTATTGATTGCGGCGTACCTTCTTTTAAATGCGCATAAGGGTGCGAGCCATATAAAGCACGATAAAAAGCACGTTTGGCAACAAAACCGGGTTGCTCTTGTCGCTGTTGCAACTCAATTTTTACCTGCGCCTTAATGCGCGCAAACTCATCCTCAGCAAAACGCGGCCGGGTAACAAGCTGTTGAAAAGCGGCTAATGCCTGCGGCATCAATTCAGCTTGCGTCAAAGTTCGTAAGCCCAACCAAGCATAGTCTTGATTAAGGTCATAACTAAAACGCGCCCCGACATCATCAAATTGCCGGGCCAATTCATCCGCCCCCCATTGACCGGCTCCCGTTGCAAACAAACGCGCCGTTAATGCCGCTAAGCCTTCCTGCTTACCATCCCGCGCACTCCCTGCCGCAAAAACTAAACGCATATCCAGCATCGGCAAACCGGCACTGCGCACAAAATAAACCCGCCCTCCTTGCGAAGTTTGCCAATGTTGAATGGGGCTGATTGCAAAAGCCTGTACAGAGTAAAAACTCAATAATATAAAAAACCAGTGTTTAATGTGCATGTAGAACTCCTGTTGCCGTATTAGCCAACATCGTTTGCGGCTCTAAATAAGCAATGCTTAACTGTGATTCCATTAAATATTTTTCAGCGACTTGCCGTACTTGTTCCGCAGTCACCTGATTGATTTTATTTCGATATTGCTCAGATTTTTGCCAACCTAAACCCACCGTTTCAGCCATACCCAACTTCATGGCCTGATAAAATAATGAATCTTGCTCATATACTGAATTAGCCAAAACCTGCGCTTTCACACGTGTTAATTCAGATTGACTAATTAATTCCCGCTGTAAAATGCGAATTTCTGTTTTTAACGCCAATTCCATATCTAATAATGTTTTTCCTTTAACTGGGGTTGCTTCAAATAAAAATAATGTCTTTAAACGCGCCCCCAAATCATAACCCGCCCCCACAGACGTTGCTAGCTGTTGACCGCGCTGTAGTCGTGCAGGTAAACGCGCACTATCGCTCCCATCCAATACTGCCGCCAAGACATCTAAGGCATAAGCCTCCCACTCATCCACAGCCGTCTTTAAACTGGGGACTTTATAGCCCATCAACAAATAAGGCACTTTAGCAGGCAAACGCACACTCATGCGGCGCACACCGACTTGCGGCATCTCTATTTGTGGTTTCAATGCCTGTATATTGTGCCGTGGAATCGGTGCAAAATATTTTTTAACCAGTTGCATCACTTCTGCTACCTGAACATCACCGACGACCACTAAAGTGGCATTATTTGGCGCATACCACCGCTGATACCATTGCTGCAAATCAGCGACTTGATAATTCTCTATATCAATCGGCCAGCCAATCACAGGGTTTTTATAGGGGGAGCTGGTATAGGCCATCGCCATTAAGTATTCATGTAACTTTGCACGCGGATTATCTTCGGTACGCATGCGCCGCTCTTCCATGACCACTTGCCGCTCTTTTTGCAGCTCCTCAGCTAATAAATGCAGGTGTTGCATTCGGTCTGCCTCCAACTCAAAACTAATTGCCAAACGTGACTTTTCCAGCGTTTGGAAATATGCGGTATAATCATGGCCAGTAAAAGCATTTTCCCTGCCGCCATTTTCTGCAATGATTTTAGAAAATTCACCGGCAGGGTATTGCTCAGTACCCTTAAACATCATATGCTCCAGCATATGAGAAATACCGGTCATACCGGATGGCTCATAACTTGAGCCCACTTTGTACCATATTTGAGCAACAACAACGGGGGAGCGGTGTTGCTCTTTAATCAAAACTTTGAGTCCATTTGCCAAAATAGATTCATGCACTTCAGCGGCTTGGACGCTGCATGCAAAAAATAACCCTAAAAAGAGACGCGCTAACATTTATACCCTCTCTAAAATAATAAAAAAGCAAGAGTGTAACCAGCTCATTGCCAAATGATAAAATAGCTTTTCATAAAGGCTTATTTTATCGCAGATATAAAATTAAAATTTACAAATTAAGTAATGACTAACGAAATAAGCACTTTATCCTGGAAAAACTACCTTGAGCTTTGCAAACCAAAAGTGGTTGCACTACTCGTTTTTACTGCCAATGTCGGTATGCTACTCGCTGTACCGGGCATGCCTCCCATTGCACTGTTTATTTATGCAACACTCGGTATCGGCATGGCCTCGGCCTCAGCCGCTGCAATTAATCATTTTATTGATCAAAAAGCAGATGCAGAAATGGCACGCACCCAAAACCGTCCGTTACCGCAAGGCGACCTTAACTCAACCAATGTCCTCACATTTGCCGCTATATTAGGTATTATTGCCATGTTAATCTTGGTTTTTCTGGTTAACACCCTAACAGCCATTCTTACCTTCTTATCTTTGATTGGCTATGCGGTCATTTATACCGTCTACTTAAAGCGCATGACACCACAAAATATTGTCATTGGCGGTGCGGCGGGCGCGGCTCCGCCCGTATTAGGTTGGTGCGCCATGACCGGGGCAGTCCATCCCTATGCATTACTATTATTTTTACTGATTTATGTCTGGACCCCCCCGCATTTTTGGGCGCTTGCCATTGCCAGACGCGATGAATATGCCAAGGTCAACATCCCCATGCTACCGGTTACCCACGGCACTGAATTCACACGCTTGCAGATTTTACTCTATACCATCTTATTATTTATCGTCACGCTACTGCCTTATCTAACAGGTATGAGCGGCTTAATTTACTTAATTCCCAGCGCATTACTCAGCTTAGGATTTATTTATTTTGCCATCAAAATGATGCGCACCAAAACCGACAAAACAGCCATGCAAACCTTTGGCTACTCTATTGTCTATTTAATGCTGATTTTCGCACTCTTATTAATTGATCATTATTACAAATATACGTTTTAAATAAATGAAAGAGATTAAGAATTTGTACAAACATAACGTATCTTTTTACGAAAAAAACAGGC